>NZ_JBXWCS010000014.1:0-143087 GCF_057320385.1 Enterobacter cloacae complex sp. 394F7
CTTCTTCACCCACTTTGATGATACCGCGCTCTACACGACCGGTAACAACGGTACCACGACCGGAGATGGAGAATACGTCTTCGATTGGCAGCAGGAATGGCTTGTCAATCGCACGCTCTGGTTCTGGGATGTAAGAATCCAGGTAGCCAGCCAGTTCGATGATTTTTGCTTCCCACTCTGCGTCGCCTTCCAGCGCTTTCAGAGCAGAACCACGAACGATTGGGGTATCGTCGCCTGGGAAATCGTACTGAGACAGCAGTTCACGAACTTCCATCTCTACCAGTTCCAGCAGCTCTTCGTCATCAACCATGTCGCATTTGTTCAGGAACACGATGATGTAAGGAACGCCTACCTGACGACCCAGCAGGATGTGCTCACGAGTCTGAGGCATTGGGCCGTCAGTCGCAGCTACTACCAGGATCGCGCCGTCCATCTGCGCAGCACCGGTGATCATGTTTTTAACATAGTCGGCGTGGCCTGGGCAGTCTACGTGTGCGTAGTGGCGAGTCGGGGTGTCATACTCAACGTGAGAGGTGTTGATGGTGATACCACGAGCTTTTTCTTCTGGTGCGTTATCGATCTGGTCGAATGCACGAGCAGAACCACCGTAGGTTTTAGCCAGAACGGTAGTGATTGCAGCGGTCAGCGTTGTTTTACCATGGTCAACGTGGCCGATAGTACCGACGTTAACGTGCGGTTTTGTACGTTCAAACTTTTCTTTAGACATCGATTGTCCCTCTAAGACACGGATAAATCGGTGATATCACCACATCAACCAGGCGAAATGCCTGAACTGTTGAATCAAGTAAAATTGAAACAGAGAGAAACGGGAAGGAGAAGTGAAGTGGTGCTGATACCCAGAGTCGAACTGGGGACCTCACCCTTACCAAGGGTGCGCTCTACCAACTGAGCCATATCAGCACGTATTGGAGCGGGCAGCGGGAATCGAACCCGCATCATCAGCTTGGAAGGCTGAGGTAATAGCCATTATACGATGCCCGCATCCTGAAACTCGGCTACCCAGTTCTTTCTGTAACAAAAAAAGAGATTTCTCTCTTTTTAAGTTCGAGCTGATTCAGCTTTTAAACCAGCTCCGGCGGCATTTACGCTGCCAGAAAGTGGTGGTGGGGGAAGGATTCGAACCTTCGAAGTCTGTGACGGCAGATTTACAGTCTGCTCCCTTTGGCCGCTCGGGAACCCCACCGGACTTGATGGTGCCGACTACCGGAATCGAACTGGTGACCTACTGATTACAAGTCAGTTGCTCTACCTACTGAGCTAAGTCGGCATCAAGTAGCGCGCATTCTATGGATACCTGCGCGGTCATGCAACTAAAAATTTGCATAAAACGTTCTTTCGCTCACATTTTATGCTAACCACGCCTCAAGCGCTGTAAAAGTAGTCATTCACGGTCAAATATTCAACATATATGAGCGAATTGCATCGCATACACCGTAGCGTGACGGCTTCCGCGTAACGCAGCGCTTTCCATCTTTTTTCTTATTATTCCTGTCATCTGGTGTTAACCTCCTGCCCATTGTCCAAAATTAACTGTGTGATGAGCCATGATCCGGCAGTGTGATGCTGGCTCACTGAAGCATGCTTATGAGCAAAAAAGAGCAAACGTTAATGACGCCTTATCTTCACTTTAACCGCAGCCAGTGGGCTGCCCTGCGTGATTCCGTCCCTATGACGCTGACGGAAGGTGAAATCGCACGGTTAAAAGGGATAAACGAAGATCTGTCCCTGGAAGAGGTGGCAGAAATTTATCTCCCCCTCTCACGCTTGCTTAACTTCTATATCAGTTCCAACCTGCGCCGTCAGGCGGTGCTGGAGCAGTTCCTTGGAACCAATGGTCAGCGCATTCCTTATATCATCAGTATTGCTGGTAGCGTGGCGGTAGGTAAAAGCACCACCGCGCGTGTCTTGCAGGCTCTCCTGAGCCGCTGGCCAGAACACCGCAGCGTGGAGCTGATCACCACCGACGGCTTTCTGCACCCCAATGAGGTGTTAAAAGAACGTGGGCTGATGAAGAAGAAGGGCTTCCCGCTCTCTTATGACATGCACCGTCTGGTGAAATTTGTCTCTGACCTGAAATCCGGCGTACCTAACGTCACGGCGCCGGTCTATTCGCACCTGATCTACGATCGCATTCCGGGCGGAGACAAAACGGTGGTGCAGCCAGACATTCTGATTCTGGAAGGGTTAAATGTGCTGCAAAGTGGGATGGATTATCCTCACGATCCGCATCACGTGTTTGTCTCTGACTTCGTCGATTTCTCTATTTATGTCGATGCACCGGAAGATTTGCTGCAAAGCTGGTATATCAACCGCTTCCTGAAGTTCCGCGAAGGCGCATTCACTGACCCGGACTCCTATTTCCATCACTACGCCCAGCTTTCTGAAGAAGAGGCGGTGAAGGTGGCGACAGGTCTGTGGAACGAGATCAACTACGTAAACCTGAAAGAGAACATTCTCCCTACCCGCGAGCGGGCGAGCCTGATCCTCACCAAGAGCGAGAAGCACGCTGTCGACCAGATTCGTTTGCGGAAATAGGTTAGCAGACATAAAAAAACCGGCTCAACGCCGGTTTTTTTGTTTACGCCTGCGGCTTTTCGCCGTTTTCATCCTGATCGACCGCAAAGCAGGCCACCAACTGACCGCGATAATCTTTCAGCTGCGGCTGTAGCTGGGTGCAAGGGCCAAAGCGGCGACTGCAACGGGCGTTGAACGCACATCCCGGAGGTGGATTCAGCGGACTTGGCAGTTCACCGGTCAGCTTAATACGCTCGCGACGATCGTCCGGGTTCAGGCGCGGTGTCGCAGAGAGCAGCGCCTGGGTGTACGGGTGGCGAGGGTTATTAAAGATCTGATCTTTCGTCCCCTTCTCCACGCAGCGCCCCAGATACATCACCATCACTTCATCAGCGATATGCTCTACCACCGACAGGTCGTGGGAGATAAATACGTAAGACAGCCCCAGCTCCTGCTGCAGATCCATCATCAGATTCAGCACCTGTGCGCGCACGGAAACGTCGAGCGCTGAGACCGGTTCATCGGCAATCACGACATCCGGATCGAGCATCAGGCCACGGGCGATGGCGATACGCTGGCGCTGGCCGCCAGAGAACATATGCGGGTAGCGATCGTAATGCTCGGTTTTCAGGCCGACTTTCGCCATCATCGCCAGCGCTTTTTCACGACGCTGCTCTTTGCTGAGATTACTGTTAATCAGCAGCGGCTCTTCCAGAATCTGCCCCACTTTCTTGCGCGGGTTCAATGAACCGTACGGGTTCTGGAACACAATCTGGATTTTCTGGCGACGCAGCTTCTGCGCCTGCGGATCGTGCTTGAGCAGATCCTGCCCCTGATAATAGAGCTCGCCGCCGGTAGGCGTTTCTATCATCGTCAGCAGACGGCCTAAGGTTGATTTGCCGCAGCCCGACTCCCCGACCACCGCCAGCGTTTTACCGCGTTCGAGGGTAAAGGAGACGCCGTCCAGTGCTTTCACCAGGCGCTCAGGGGCAAAAATCCCCTTTTTCACCGGGTAGTGTTTTTTCAGGTCGATAGCCTGCAACAGTGGTTGTTGCGTGGTGGCCTGTTGCGTACTCATAGTGTTGGCCTCCCGGCATCATCGAGTGGGTAGTGGCATTTCGACTGACGACCGTCAGCCAGCTGGTTCAGCTCAGGCTCTTCTGCACGGCATTTATCCGTCGCATACGGGCAACGCGGATTCAGCAGGCAGCCCTGCGGACGGTCATATTTACCCGGTACCACACCCGGCAGCGACGCCAGACGCGCTTTATCCTGGGCAAACTCCGGCAGCGCACGTAAAAGCGCCTGGGTATACGGATGACGCGGTGCGCGGAAGATATCGTGCGAACTTCCGGTCTCCACCACCTGTCCTGCATACATCACGATGATTTTGTGTGCAGCTTCAGCCACCAGCGCCAGGTCGTGCGTAATCAGCACCAGCGCCATGTTCTCTTTCTGCTGCAGTTCCAGCAGCAGCTCGATGATTTGCGCCTGGATGGTCACGTCCAGCGCTGTGGTCGGCTCATCGGCAATCAGCAGTTTTGGCCGACAGGCAATTGCCATCGCGATCATCACACGCTGACTCATCCCGCCAGAAAGCTGATGCGGGTAGACATCAAGGCGCGATGCCGGGTCAGGGATCCCCACCTGGTTCAGCAGGTCGATCGCCCGCTGACGACGGGTTTTCTTGTTACCGCCCTGATGGACCTTGATCGCCTCCATAATCTGGAAGCCCACGGTGTAGCAGGGGTTCAGGCTGGTCATCGGGTCCTGGAAGATCATCGCCACTTCCGCGCCCACCAGCTGGCGGCGCTGTTTCTCGGAAATGCGCTTCAGATCCTGACCATTGAACTGCAGGTTTTCCGCCATCACGCGGCCCGGATAATCGATCAGCCCCATAATCGCCAGTGAGCTTACGGACTTACCGGAACCGGATTCCCCAACAATGCCAACCACTTCGCCCTGATTTACGCTGTAGCTGATGCGGTCCACGGCGCGAAACGGGGTGCCTTCATCGCCGAAGTGCACCGATAATTTATCTACATTTAATAACGCCATCTCGTGCCTCTTACTGCTTCAGTTTGGGATCAAGTGCATCGCGCAGACCATCACCCATCAGGTTAAATGCCAGCACCGTCAGCAGAATTGCCAGACCCGGGAAGGTGACAACCCACCAGGCGCTTTGTGCGAACTGCAACACGTCGGAGAGCATCGTGCCCCACTCCGGTGTTGGCGGCTGCGCACCCATGCCCAGGAAGCCAAGAGCGGCCATATCAAGAATGGCGTTAGAGAAGCCGAGCGACGCCTGAACAATCAGCGGCGCAAGGCAGTTCGGGAAGATATTGACGAACATCTGGCGCATCGCACCGGCACCGGCCACGCGGGACGCGGTGACGTAGTCGCGGTTCACTTCCACCAGCACTGCCGCACGGGTTAAACGCACGTAGTGAGGGAGTGCCACGAAGGTCAGCGCAAGCGCGGCGTTACCGATCGACGGGCCAAATATCGCCACCAGCACCAGGGCCAGCAGCAGGCTTGGCAGCGCTAGCATGATGTCGACGATACGCATGATGATGTTATCAACAATACCGCCAAAATAACCCGCAACCAGGCCGAGGATGATCCCCATGATCAGGGACAGCACCACCACCAGGCAGCCCACCAGCAGCGACAGACGCGCGCCGTACATCAGACGCGACAACACGTCGCGCCCCACATCATCGGTACCCAGCAGGTGAGCCAGGCTCCCGCCATCCTGCCATGCAGGGGGGGCCAGCAGCGCGTCACGGAACTGATCGGCCGGGTTATACGGTGCAAGCACGTTTGCAAACACGGCAATCAGGATCATGACAGAGACATAGACCAGCCCCACTACCGCGCCTTTATTACGCTTGAAGTAGTGCCAGAATTCCTGCAGCGGCGTCATTGGAACCGGTGCAGCAACCACTTTATTTTCAGAAACGTGTGACATGATGGCCCCTTACTTCTTATGACGAATACGCGGGTTCACCACGCCGTACAGCAAATCGACCAGCAGGTTGACGAGAATAATCATCGTCGCGACCAGCAATACACCGCCCTGCACGACCGGATAGTCACGGCGTTGCAGCGCGTCAATCAGCCAGCGGCCAAGGCCCGGCCAGGAGAAGATGGTTTCGGTCAGGATCGCCCCTGCCAGCAGCGTACCCACCTGCAGACCGATAACGGTCACCACCGGCAGCATGGCGTTACGCAGAGCATGAACGATGATGACTCGCATACGCGTCAGGCCCTTGGCACGCGCGGTACGAATATAATCCTCGCCCAGCACTTCCAGCATTGACGAACGGGTCATACGCACGATTACCGCCAGAGGGATCGTGCCGAGCACCATCGCCGGCAGGATCATATGCGCGACCGCATCAATAAAGTTGCCCTCTTCGCCCCAGATCGCCGTATCAATCAGCATAAAGCCGGTCAACGGGTTGGAATCATCGAGGAAGACCATATCGCTGACGCGTCCGGAGACCGGCGTCAGGTTAAGCTGCACCGAGACCAGCATAATCAGCATCATGCCCCACCAGAAGATCGGCATGGAGTAGCCGGTCAGCGCTAGGCCCACGGCGGTATGGTCAAAAATAGAGCCACGTTTAACGGCAGCCAGCACCCCGACAGGGATACCCACCGCAGTGGCAAAAATCATGGCGCAGATGCCAAGCTCCAGTGTCGCTTTAAAACGCGGCACGAACTCGTCCCACACCGGAAGACGGCTTTTCAGTGAAATCCCTAAGTCACCGTGCATAACGCCCCAGATATAGTGGAGGTACTGCTGCCACATCGGCTTATCGAGGCCGAGTTCAGCCAGCAGCTGCGCATGACGTTCAGGGGAAATACCACGCTCGCCCGCCATAATCATTACCGGGTCGCCGGGGATCATATGGACAAAGGCAAAAGTGAGAAGGGTGATACCGATAAACGTGGGGATGACAAGTCCCAGACGTCGGAGGATGAACTGCAACATAACCCGGATTCTCTCTGAAGACGCACGACCAGTGGCGTGGCGTCTGTATTGCTCACAAATGTAAATTCCCTCTCCCGCAGGAGAGGGTTAGGGTGAGGACTAGCATGCAAGCCCCTCACCCCTGCCCTCTCCCACAGGGAGAGGGAGAACACCCTACTGATTATTCAACAGATACGTTTTCGAAGTGGTGTTTGCCCAGCGGATCAACCACGTAGCCTTTCACTTCTTTGCGCACTGGCTCGTACACGGTGGAGTGAGCAACAATCAGAGCCGGAGCCTGATCGTGCATAACAACCTGTGCCTGCTTGTAGAGTTCAATACGTTTGTTGTGATCGTCGGTGGCACGCGCCGGCTGGATCAGGTCTTCAAACGGCTTGTAACACCAGCGAGAGTAGTTAGAGCCGTCTTTTGCCGCCGCACAGCTGAAGAGGGTGGCGAAGAAGTTGTCCGGATCCCCGTTGTCACCGGTCCAGCCCATCATCACTGCCTGATGCTCACCCGCTTTGGCGCGCTTCAGATACTCGCCCCACTCGTAGGTAACAATCTTGGCCTGAACGCCGATTTTCGCCCAGTCAGCCTGAACCATTTCAGCCATACGGCGTGCGTTCGGGTTGTACGGACGCTGTACCGGCATCGCCCACAGTTCAACGGTAAAGCCTTTATCCTGCCCTGCTTCCTTCAGCAGCGCTTTCGCTTTCTCTGGGTCGTAGGTGTAGTCTTTAACGTCATCGTTATAGCCCCACATGGTTGGCGGGATCAGGTTTTTAGCCGCAACGCCAGCGCCCTGGTAAACGGCCTTGATGATCGCTTCTTTGTTCACCGCATAGGTCAGCGCCTGACGCACTTTCACGTCATCAAACGGTTTCTTCTCGGTGTTGAAGGAGAGATAGCCCACGTTCAGGCCAGCCTGCTCCATCAGGTTGATATTCTTGTCCTGCTTCATGCGGGCGATATCAGCCGGGTTCGGGTATGGCATAACCTGGCATTCGTTTTTCTGCAGTTTTGCGTAACGCACAGACGCGTCAGGCGTGATGGAGAAGACCAGACGATCGATCTGTGGTTTGGTACCCCAGTAGCCTGGGAACGCTTTGTACAGAATACGGGAGTCTTTCTGGTACTGCAGCAGCTGGAACGGACCGGTACCGATTGGGTTCAGGTCCACTTTTTCCGGCGTGCCGGCTTTCAGCATGTTGTCCGCGTACTCTTTAGAGAGGATAGAGGCGAAGTCCATGGCCAGGTCAGCCAGGAATGGCGCTTCCGGGCGAGTCAGCACGAACTGAACGGTTTTATCGTCCACTTTTTTCACTTCAGCGATCAGGTCTGGCAGACCCATCCCTTCGAAGTACTCATAGCTGCCGCCGGACACTTTGTGGTACGGGTTCTGAGCGTTTTTCTGACGATCGAAGGAGAACACAACGTCATCGGCGTTGAAGTCGCGCGTTGGTTTGAATTCTTTGCTGTCCTGCCACTTCACGCCCTGGCGCAGGTGGAAGGTATAGGTTTTACCGTCTTCGCTGACGTCCCACTTCTCCGCCAGGCCAGGAATCACTTCCGTGGTGCCGGTTTTGAATTCAACCAGACGGTTATAGATCGGCACAGAGCTTGCGTCGTAAGTCGTACCAGAGGTAAAGAGCTGTGGGTTAAAGCCTTCCGGCGAGCCTTCAGAACAGTAAACCAGGGTTTTTGCCTGTACGCTTGCTGCCACGGTCATAGCCACCAGGCTCAGACCAAGCTTCAGCATCCCTGACTTCTTCAAGGAAATACTCATTATTCTGCTCCAATGTGATGTTTTGCTTTGTTGTGTTACGCCGCCTGACCTTTATTTATTTTTTACCCGGTCCGGTCGGTGATGCCCGAAGGCGTTAAAGGGATGGAGAATCCTTTCAGAAGAGCGTTGGAGTTGCAGCGCAGATCGTCCCTGAAATGCCCCTCGTGCCCTACAATCTGTCAACAGAATGTGAAAACGTCAATACAGGTGACGGGGATTTACGCTGAGTGTGAGAAACCGCAAACAAAGATTAAAAAAACTATGTACGCCAGTTTTCAGCAGGGAAATTTATGCTACTCGTCATGTTGCAGCACAAATATCTTCATATTTCGCAACAATCAGTGATTAACTTTTATTCAGAATGGGTAAATTTTCTTGCAGAACGGTGATTATCTGAGCACTAAATACCGCGAACGTTAAAACGCACAGCGAAAAATGCTGAGGTTATCCATAAGCAACGCGAAAAAAGATCAATCTATATATAAAAAAATACAATGGATTATGTCACAAAATCACGAACAGGCAGGAAGAAGCAGGACTAAGAGGTGTTTTGGCTAATCTGGACGAATAAAGCGTTAATGCAAAAAGGGCTAACCTTGCGGTTAGCCCTTTTTTGAATGTGGTCGGCGAGAGAGGATTCGAACCTCCGACCCACTGGTCCCAAACCAGTTGCGCTACCAAGCTGCGCTACTCGCCGAATGCGGAGCGCATCTTACTGCTGAGGTGCGCCCCCGTCAATCCCTTAATTTAAAAAAGCCATCCAACTGGCGATAAACTCGCCAGGCAAGCTACTGCGCGGCTTTCTGGCTGCTTTCAGGCAGTTTGCACCAGTTGTTATTTTCGTTAATCCCCCCGTCCGGAGAGGTATAACCCAGGCACCCCATGATGGTGTCGTACAACTCAACGTGACGGCGCGGTACCTTAATTTCTGCCTGCTGTTTCAAATGAGCAAACATTTTGGCTTTGTCAGGGTTCTCCAGGTACTTATCTGACATCCACATAATCATCGGTACACGGAATTGCTCCGGCGGCGCCAGCTTACGCGGCGTACCGTGCAAATGTTCCTTTTCGTTAATGGATTCACCGTGGTCTGCCGCATAGATGACAATCGCTTTCTTATCACGCAACTCATCAATCACACGGCTCAGGAACGTATCCACATACAGAACAGTATTATCGAAAGCATTTACCAACTCTTCCTTGCTACAGCTCGCATTAATGCTGACACACTCCGGTTGCCACTTCGCGAAATCTCGCGTGTAACGCTGGTAATAGCTGTAATGTGATCCTTTAGTATGCAGAATGATGAGATGTTTTCCCTTTGGATGATTTTTTAGAGACTGTGACATTTCCTGGAGCAGCAACATATCATCGACACTCTTTCCACGGTTACGTGGCTCGGCGCCAATCTGCTCGCGATACGCGATGTTATCCGCCAACGTGTTGGTATAAAACCACATCTCGCTTTGCATGGCGAACAGATCGGAGCTAAAGCCAAGCTGCTTCAGCACAGCAAACACGTTTTGCTCTTTGAGGGTACGCTGAGGGTTATCGCTCGCACCGCCTTCACGCACAAACATACAGCGCAAGGACAGCTTCGTAGCGGTATCACAGGAGTAGCCGCGGTAAGCCACCAGATTCTTTTCCTGCGCCAGTTTTGGGGTGGTATCGCGGTCATAACCGAGAATGCCCATATGATCCCAGCGCGTCGTTTCGCCGATAACAAAAACCACGTAAGTATCATCCAGCCCATCAGCAGGAGCCTGGTAAGTGAATTTTTTGGCCGGGTTAACCAGCGATTTCACATCACTGGATTCGTCCGCCTGCGCCCAGGCATAAAGACCTAACGCCGACAGCCAGTTGGACGGCAGATAAGAGTTGGCGACTACGCCGCCGTAGCTTGGCATATCCACGCCCGTCACTTTTTCGACTTTTCTTTGCTGTTTTTCCATCAGGCGGATAGGCGCCCATACCAGCAAACCGGCCAGCAGGACCACGGCGACAGTGCGGATCCGCTGTCCACGAGTGCGCAACTGGCGTAACAACGTATAGCGGCAGGTATTACTCCAGATAAAGAAGAGTGGGAGCAGACAGGTTAAAATTGTCCAGACGATAAAGCCTTTACCCACAACCTCTTTCGAGAGGTCAATGTCAGTGGTCATTACCGACGCAACGATACCGTAGCCAATGACTACGTTCATAAAGGTCATGTAATAGCTGGCGGCGGCGGAAATTATCACCACCAGCGAGGCCAGAATTTGCCACGTGCGACGGCCGAAGAGAGATAACAGGCGTAACAAGAAAAATGTCGCGAGGACGGAGCCGAACACTTCAATAGCGGCAAAAATTCCATTTCTTACGGTGAGGTCTTCGAAATAACCTTCCACTCGTCTGAACAGCACCGCGCCATTCAGAAATAATCCGATATAGACAGCCAGCATCAGACACAATCTTTGCTGGGTAATAGACCTAATGTATTTCATGCAAACAACCCTGGGGGAAGGGGTATAAAGACCCGCCGAATCTCAGTGAGAAAGCGGACAGAGTAAGTAAATGCGTAAGAAAGCGTTATCAGAAACGTCTACAAGCGCCGTAAGTAGACCACAGCGGGAGAGAAAAGTGGCAGCGGAGAATGTGATCGGTGCAAATTTTTACAAAATAACAAGTCTGGAAGCATATCAAATAAAGGTTAAAGAGGCCGTTAAGGCCTCTTTAATTTAAGTTAAGCATGTGCTTCATTAAACACTTCGCGCTGCGGCTGCCGAATCGTCGTCGACAGGGCCAGTGAAATAATCAACAGGGCGAATATTACGCAGAAGGTGACATAGAATCCGCCGAACAGCGAGGCAATTAACGAGCCGCAAATGCTGCCGATGCCAAAGCCTAAGTAAATCACGCCATAATTTTTCGCCAGGTTGTTCAGACCAAAGAACTCGCTCACCAGTGACGGGAACACCGTGATGGTGCCGCCGAAGTTAAAGGCCACGCAGGCAATCGCAGCAAAGAAAGTCGCTTCATTCAGGGGCGCAAACAGCAGAGCCGCCATACCCACCAGTGAAACCACCTGTCCAAGGGTAATCACGCGGATACGGGCAATCTTGTCGGACAGGATACCCAGCACCAGACGACCAGACAGGTTAGCGATAGAGATCACGGTCACCGCGTTTGCCGCCGTCATGGCATCCAGTTTAACCATGCCCTGCGCGATATCTTTCGCCACACCAATCACATACAGGCCACTCATGCAGGCCGTCAGGAACATCACCGCCAGCATCCAGTACTGGGGTTTACGCATGGATTGAGCCAGGGTGAAGTCATTCTCCACCACGCCGTTAACGGTTTTCACTTCCTGTTGCGGTGCGTCTTTCATCAGCGTCGCGCCAAACAGGATCATCACCAGAACGATAACCCCCCAAATCATGAAGGTTTTTTCGAGGCCAACCGACGCCAGCAGATGAGAGTCGATAAATTTAAATCCGAGGCTGCCCAGGCCATAAGAACCGATGGCAAACGCGGAGATTAACCCTTTACGCTCCGGGAACCATTTGACGCAGTTTGACAGGGTCAGCAGATAACCGGCACCGTCCGCCAGACCAACCAGTACCCCGGCGCTCAGCCAGAGCATCATCAGGTTGTTTGAATACGCCGTCAGGAAAAAGCCCAATCCCAGCAGGATCCCCGAGGCCATCGTGACGCGTTTCACGCCGAACCGCTCCTGCAATTTGCCCGCAACCGAAGAGGACAGCGCCAGCCCAAGGCTTAGCAAACCGAAAGAGAACGCCACCTGACTGATCGGCGCGCCGAGCTTGTCGGAAAGGGCACTGTTAAACAGGCTCCAGGTATAGACCGAGCCCAACGCAAACTGGGTGACGATGGTGCCAAAGAGCGTCAGCCAGCGTGTACGATTGTAGGAAGATGTATTCATGGCAGTTGTCCTGCAAGAGAAAGTAAGGGAATTTGCTGAGGACAACGATAAACAAAACCCTGATCCAGCTGGGGGAAAACGGCATGAGATGCAGGAGAAACGGAATGAAATGCCTGGAATCGGGAATGAACGACCTTGCCGAGGAATGAAGCGACAGAATGTTAGTGCCCGCTATCGCTACAACCCCCACGGTTATTGTATTCAAGATGTTAACGTGACGTTTAAAATAGTAACAACGTTAGAAATTTGCACTTACGCCCAGCGTGTACAAAAACTGCTCTCCCGTCGTGCTGTCCTCCCCCTGCGCTAAGGAAGCATACGCCGCCATGTGCGAGGTGAAAGGAATATCGGTGCCTACGGTGACATCCATCCAGTTGCCATTTTGAGCCGGGGCAGGCGTTTGCGGCATCCCGAACTGGGATTTCCACTGATTTTCACCATACTGCTGGTTATAGCTAATCTGCGCCCAGGGACGAAGTTCGCCATATTGCGTATCCACGCGCCAGCCTAGCGTACTCACGCTGGCATGCCACAGGGAATCGGTCAGCGCCTGGGTTGTCACGCTATCACCAAACTCATTAATCATCATGGGCGTGGTGCCGTCATAACGCCATGCCACCACCGGGCCGGTCGTGACATGGCCCGCCAGCGGAAAATTCCAGCCGACGCTCATCGCCCCCGCGGAGGACGAGCCAGAGGGCAGATTCAGAGCCAGCCCCGGCGCATTTTGCGAAGACTGGATGCGCTCCGCCAGGATATCGTCATAACGCGGTTGGTGATCCGCATCCCATGTATAGCGTTCCGCCGTATTACTTTGCGGGTCTGAAACGATATATTCCTGTTGCCAGGCAAATGCTGAGTGACCAGAAAGCAGACAGGCTGAAATCCCCACCAGGCCAGAAACAGCATGGCGACCACTGAATTTTTTTATCATCAAAGCGACTCCAGAGAGAGCCGAATTCGGCGATTTTTATCATTGTTCAGGAAGAGGTTTTTAGGGCTTATGGCCCTGTATTAACTATTGTCTTTACAGGTCACACGTCAAGCCTGACGGAATGAAATTTTTGCGATAACCGTGTCATAAGGGAGATAACCGATGCAACGTTGCGGTTGGGTAAGCCAGGATCAGCTCTATATCGACTATCACGATCGGGAATGGGGCGTGCCGGAAACGGACGGCAAAAAACTTTTCGAGATGATCTGCCTGGAGGGTCAGCAGGCGGGTTTGTCATGGATTACGGTATTGAAGAAACGCGAAAACTACCGCAATGCCTTTCATCAGTTCGATCCCGTCCGGGTCGCCGCGATGACCGACGACGACGTGGAGCGACTGGTGCAGGATGCAGGCATCATCCGCCATCGCGGTAAGATCCAGGCCATTATCGGTAACGCACGCGCTTACCTGGCAATGGAACAAAACGGTGAATCGTTCTCAGAGTTTGTCTGGACGTTTGTGAATAACGATCCGCAAATCACGCAGGCCGCCACGCTCGCGGAAATTCCCGCCTCGACTCCGGCCTCGGACGCACTCTCGAAAGCGCTGAAAAAACGCGGCTTTAAGTTTGTCGGCTCCACCATCTGCTACGCCTTTATGCAGGCCTGTGGCCTGGTCAATGACCATGTTACCGGCTGCTTCTGTCATCCGGGAGGCCATCATGATCCGCAAATGGCAAAGTGAGAATACCGCGTCGCTTTTGAGCCTATGGCTTGAAAGTACCACGGAAGCGCATCCGTTTATTGAGGCGAGCTACTGGAAAGAGAACGAAGCCATGGTGCGGGACGTTTATCTGCCGTCGGCCGAAACCTGGGTCTGGGAACAGGATGGCGAACCTTACGGGTTTATCAGCGTGATGCAGTCTCAGTTTGTCGGCGCACTATTTGTCGCACCGGCGTACATCGGCAAAGGCATCGGACGCGCGCTGCTGAACCACGTTCAACAGCGCTTCCCGCATTTAAGCCTGGAGGTGTATCAAAAAAATGTCCGGGCGGTGAATTTCTACCATGCTCAGGGCTTTCGTATCGAAGACAGCGCCTGGCAGGATGACACCCAACACCCGACGTGGATCATGAGCTGGCAGGCGGATCAAACGCCGTCAGAGTAAGCTCGGGGCCCAGATATTTCTCAACCCATGCCAGCGCCGTATTGCCTGCGCAGCCATTCCCCAGCTTCGAGCTGGGGAGATCTTTGGTCAGTACGTTAACGGCACCGTTTTTACAAATACCGCTCTCGTCCAGGTCCGGCCACGCGCCCTGGTGGATGCAGATCACGCCAGGTTTGATTCCGTCGCTCACCACCGCTCCGGCCAACACCTGCCCACGATGGTTCCAGACGCGCACCAGATCGCCATCCGCAATCCCGCGCGCTTTGGCATCTTCAGCATGAAGCGTGATCGGCTCCCGCCCGGCGACCGCATACTGCTCGCGCAGCGACGAATAGTTAAGCTGGCTGTGCAGGCGATGCGCGGGGTGCGCGGATAACACCTGGAGCTGCTCAGGCTGGGCATTGCCGTGCCACTCATCCGGTTCAAGCCATGTGGGATGCGCAGGACAATCCGCGTACCCAAAGCGGGCAATGCGCTCACTGTAAATCACAATCTTTCCGCTCTCAGTTTTCAGCGGATGGTTCTCCGGGTCGCGACGGAAATCGGCGAAACGGACAAACTGCGCGTTCTGCTCGCTCTCCGGCATTTCGAAAATCGCGTTCGCTTCCCAGAATTCCGCAAACGGCGGCAGCGTCACCCCCTGGGCCGCACCGCGCTGAGCGGCAATCTGATAGAACGTTTCCAGCCACTCAAGATCGGTTTTCCCTTCGGTGAAACGCTCACGACCGCCCGCTTCCCACCGTTCGCTCAGTTCCGCAAATACGTCAAAATCATCACGCGCTTCATCCCGCGGTGCGACCACACGCTTCATCGGCACCATATGCTGATTGCTGTAGTCACCGGTCATGGTGAGATCGTTACGCTCGTACGAGGTCGTGGCCGGCAGCACGATATCGGCATGTTTGGCGGAGGCGGTCCAGAAGCATTCCGAAATCACCACCAGCTCTGGCTTCTGCCAGGCGCGGATCAAACGATTGGTATCCTGATGGTGCGTGAAATTCGCCCCACCCGCCCACCAGACAAACTTAATATCCGGGAAATGGCGGTCCAGACCGTTATGCTGATAAAATCCGCCCGGGTTTTCCAGGGCTTCAACAATACGCGCCACCGGAATTTTATCCACGGCATCAACGCCGCCCTTCACCGATCCCTGCATGGAGGCCAGCACGGCGGCTTTACGGGTGGGGTTGCCGCCATTGGCGAAGTGATAAGAGAGCCCAAACCCGCCGCCCGGCGTACCAATTTGCCCGAGCATCGCGGCAAGCGTCACCAGCATCCAGTGTTTTTGCTCGCCAAACTGCTGGCGCTGCATGCCCCAACCGGACATCAACATCGTGGTGTTTTCATGGAACAACGCGGCCAGTTCACGGAGCTTGTCAGCCGGAATGCCACAAATATCGGCTGCCCACGCTGCCGTTTTGGCAACACCATCCGTTTTACCCGTCAGATAATCGGCGAATTTGTCGAAGCCCGATGTGCAACGCGCGAGGAAGTCGGCGTCGTGCCAGCCCTTCTCTACCAGCGTGTGGGCGATACCCAGCATCATCGCCACGTCAGTCCCCATATGCGGGGCGAGCCATTCGGCACTGTCACCAAAGAAATCCAGGGTTTCAGAGCGCATGGGGTCAATACAGATGATGCGCTTACCGCTCTTGCGCAGCGCATCAAAATAGCCAATACCCTGCTCGTCGGAAGCATTCCAGGCAATTTTTAGCGTGTTGAGAGGGTTGGCACTCCACAGCACCACCACCTCGGTATGCTCCAGTACCAGCGGCCAGCTGGTCTGCTGCTGATAAACCTCATTACCGCCGACGACGTACGGCATGATCGCCTGCGCCGCGCCGGTGGAGTAATCCCCCAGATGGCCCGTGTAGCCGCCGGCCAGGCTCATGTAGCGCTGCAGCAATGTCGATGCTTTATGCAGTACGCCGTTAGAACGCCAGCCGTAAGAGCCGGCAAAAATGGATGCAGGCCCATAGCTGTCGCGGATGCGCTTGTGCTGGGCGTGGATCAGCGCCAGCGCGTCATCCCAGCTCACACGCACAAACTCATCCTGACCACGAATGCCCTGCGGCTTGTCCGGCGAAGCCAGAAATCCTTTACGCACCATCGGCCAGCGCACACGGGTTTTGCTGTGCACCTGATCGCGAACGACGGTCTGTAAAGAGTTAGGGTGTTGTGTTGGCAATGCCCCACGGGAAGACAGGACATTTTCGCCGTCGGTTTCGACCAGCATCGGCCCCCAGTGGGCGGCGGTCAGAATGGTTTTTGTTGAGGTGCTCAAAGCGTGCGCTCCTGGTTGCGTGCAGGTTTACGGTCTTGTTATTGAGGCCGTTTATGGTTTGTCACAAATTTCAGAGTTATCCCCGGAATTTTCTCCGTATCCGGACGTCATAATCAACTGCCACGTCCGTCGTGGCAAAGAATAAAAAGGATTAAGGAAAGAAGATGAAAAAACGCGTACTCGTTATTGCCGCTCTGGTGAGCGGTGCACTGGCGGTTTCTGGCTGCACAACAAACCCATACACCGGTGAACGCGAAGCGGGTAAATCCGGCATCGGCGCGGGTATCGGTTCACTGGTCGGGGCGGGTGTAGGTGCGCTCTCCTCCTCCAAAAAAGACCGCGGTAAAGGCGCGCTGATTGGCGCAGCGGCAGGCGCAGCACTCGGCGGCGGCGTGGGTTATTACATGGATGTGCAGGAAGCGAAGCTGCGCGACAAAATGAAAGGCACAGGCGTGAGCGTCACGCGCAGCGGTGACAACATCATCCTGAATATGCCTAACAACGTGACCTTCGACAGCAGCAGCGCAACGCTGAAACCTGCCGGTGCGAATACCCTGACCGGCGTGGCGATGGTGCTAAAAGAGTACAACAAGACCGCCGTAAATGTGATTGGCTACACCGACAGCACCGGCAGCCAGGAGCTGAACATGCGTCTGTCTCAGCAGCGTGCGGATTCCGTGGCCAGCTCGCTGATCACCCAGGGCGTTGAAGCGAACCGTATCCGCACCAGCGGTATGGGCCCGGCAAACCCTATCGCCAGCAACAGCACGGCGGAAGGCAAAGCGCAGAACCGTCGCGTTGAAATTACGTTAAGTCCAATTCAGTAATCGCATTTCCCCCTCTCCCCGTGGGCTGAGGAATCCCCAGAAAATTAGATATGGATAAATGGTTGTTTATTGTTCAAAAATGGAGCTAAAAACAACCGATAACTCGACAGAAGATGCACATTTATGAGCGTTTTCTGTCTGTCTACGAGCTGAGTGAATCTAACTGCTCGCAAAATATTCATTCTAATCCTCTGAAACCACTAATAAAAAATTAGTGGGGATTCCTCAGCCCCGTGGGAGAGGGTCGGGGTGAGGGCATCAGACCGCACACCCCGACATGAACCACTTGCCAACGTTGATTTTCCCGCTAAGGTATTCTCACTAAAGTCAGGGAATTCAGTGATGAGCAAACCAACGCGGGCCACCATCAGCGACGTGGCGAAAGCCGCCAGAACCGGTAAAACCAGTATTTCACGCTATCTCAACGGCGAGAAACACCTGCTTTCCGATGCGCTGCTGGCACGTATTGAACAGGCCATTGCCGATCTCGACTACCGCCCCAGCATCATGGCGCGCGGACTTAAACGTGGCCGTACCCGCCTTATCGGGCTTATCATCGCCGATATTACCAACCCCTACTCGGTAAACGTGCTGAGCGGTATCGAAGCCGCCTGTCGCGAGAAAGGTTTTACCCCGCTGGTCTGTAATACCAACAACGAGGTGGACCAGGAGCTGCATTATCTCGATCTGCTGCGCAGCTACCAGGTGGAAGGTATCGTGGTCAATGCCGTAGGTATGCGTGAGGAAGGGTTAAACCGGCTGCAACAGTCTTCCCTGCCGATGGTGCTCATCGATCGTAAAATCCCGGAGTTCGCCTGCGACGTCGTCGGGCTGGATAATACCCAGGCGGCCACGACTGCAACCGAGCATCTGATCGAACAGGGCTTCGAAGCAATTCTGTTCCTGAGCGAGCCGCTGGGCATGGTGAATACCCGTCGCGAGCGCCTGAATGCATTTCGTGCCACCCTGGAGCGTTATCCCGGAGTGATCGCCGAAAACGCCGAAACTCCGCTTCATGAAGCCGACCAGCTCGACAATACCCTGCGTCAGTTCCACACGCGCCATCGCGGGATGCGCAAAGCTGTGATTTCGGCCAATGGGGCGCTGACGCTTCAGGTCGCCCGCTCGCTCAAACGCATTGGCCTGCACTGGGGCAGCGATATCGGCCTGCTGGGCTTCGATGAACTGGAGTGGGCAGAACTGGCCGGGGTAGGCATCACCACGCTCAAACAGCCGACCTGGCAAATCGGCTATGCCGCTGTTGAACAAGTGGTTCGTCGCATTGAAGGGATCAGCGATGCCGTACGCGAGCAGGTCTTTTCTGGCGAGCTGATTGTCCGCGGCTCCACCGCCCGTTAATTTCCCCTTGTGATGACGATCATAAATTCAACATCCTGAACTTTTCTTTGGAACCGGTTCCATCTAGCGTAATAGTATCGATGTACGTTTGATGGAGTTCCTGAATGGGCAGAAAAATAATGGTGGTCACCGCCGCGTATGGTGCGGATCAGGTGCGACAGGCTGGCGGCCAACGGGCGATGCTGCCCGTGATTGCCGGTGCGGGTGCCGATGGCGTAGAGATCCGCCGGGAGCTGTTCAACAGCCAAGAGCTACAGGCGCTGCCTGCGCTGGGTGAATCCATTGAGCTGCTGGGCCTGCTGGCGTGTTATTCCGCCCCCGCCCCCCTGTTTATGCCCGACGGTACCCTCAACCCCGACCTTCCCCGCTACCTTTCCGAAGCCAGCACGCTCAACGCGCTGTGGCTGAAGGTATCCCTGGGACATTTCAGCGGCACCCGGCCGCTTACCGCCCTGCGCACTTTGCTCAATGAGAGCGGCATGGCACTGGTGGTGGAAAACGACCAGACCGACTGCGGCCAGCTTGCGCCGATGCAGCGCTTCCAGGCCGCCTGCCGGGAAATGGCGCTCCCCGTCACGCTGACCTTCGACATGGGTAACTGGCTGTGGGTCGGCGACTCGCCGGAAGAAGCGGCAACCCGTCTGGCTCCGGCGGTCAGCTATATCCACGTGAAAGCCGCTGTACCGCATAAAGCGCAGTTCCGCGCCGTCGCGCCGGATCGCGCCGATGCGCGCTGGCTGGCCCTGCTCAGTCAGTTGCCTGCCGATGCCCCACGCGGGATCGAGTTCCCGCTGGAAGGGGCGGACTTAACCGCTGTCACCCGGCATTACGTTAACCTGCTGCGCGAGGAGTAAACCATGCACAAGACACTGGATGTGATAACTATCGGTGAAGCCATGGCGATGTTTGTCGCTACCGAAACCGGTGAGCTGAGCACGGTTGAGCACTTTATCAAACGCGTGGCAGGCGCAGAGCTGAACGTGGCAACGGGGCTGGCGCGCCTCGGTCTGAAAACAGGCTGGGTCAGCCGCGTGGGTGACGACAGCTTTGGTCACTTCGTTCTTGATTCGCTGAAAAAAGAGGGGATTGATGCCGCAGGCGTAACGCTCGATGGACGCTTCCCGACCGGCTTTCAGCTTAAATCTAAAGTCGAAAATGGAACCGATCCCATCGTGGAATACTTCCGCAAAGGGTCGGCGGCAAGCCATCTCTCGGTGGAAGATTATCACGCCGAGTACTTTGCGAGTGCACGCCATCTGCACCTGAGCGGTGTGGCAGCCGCGTTGTCGGCCAGCTCGTATGAGCTGCTCGATCATGCCGCGACCACCATGAAGGCTCAGGGGAAAACGATCTCTTTCGATCCTAACCTGCGCCCGGTGTTGTGGAAAAGCGAGGCGGAGATGGTCGAGAAGCTGAACCGTCTGGCATTCCAGGCGGACTGGGTTCTGCCGGGGGTGAAAGAAGGCGTGATCCTCACCGGTGAAAACACGCCGGAAGGGATTGCCGATTTTTACCTGAATAAAGGGGTAAAAGCGGTGGTACTGAAAACAGGTGCCGATGGCGCATGGTTTAAAACCGCGGATGGTGAACAGGGCGCGGTCGCGGCCGTGAAGGTTGAGAACGTAGTCGATACCGTCGGCGCGGGCGATGGCTTTGCCGTCGGGGTCATTAGCGCCCTGCTGGAAGGCAAACCGCTGCCGCAGGCCATCGCGCGGGGCAACTGGATCGGCTCGCTGGCCATTCAGGTGCAGGGTGACAGTGAAGGATTGCCGACGCGCGCACAGCTTAACGAGTAAATCCCTCTCCCATGGGAGAGGGCCAGGGTGAGGGCAACGACCCGCACATATAATTAAACCACCGTGTACCCTACAGACAACGGCGGTAACCACCTCAACAACAGAGGCAAGCCTATGAACAGTTCGACCAATGCAGTAAAACGCTGGTGGTACATCATGCCAATCGTGTTTATCACGTACAGCCTGGCGTACCTTGATCGTGCCAACTTCAGTTTCGCATCCGCCGCGGGGATCACCGAAGACCTCGGGATCACCAAAGGTATTTCGTCTCTGCTGGGCGCCCTCTTCTTCCTGGGCTACTTCTTCTTCCAGATCCCCGGCGCGATCTATGCCGAACGCCGCAGCGTGCGTAAGCTGATCTTCATCTGTCTGATCCTGTGGGGTGCCTGCGCGTCACTGACCGGCGTGGTCAATAATATCCCTGCCCTGGCCGCTATTCGCTTTATCCTTGGGGTAGTTGAGGCGGCGGTGATGCCCGCAATGCTGATCTACATCAGCAACTGGTTTACCAAATCTGAACGTTCCCGTGCGAACACCTTCCTGATCCTCGGTAACCCGGTCACCGTACTGTGGATGTCAGTGGTGTCCGGCTACCTGATCCAGTCGTTCGGCTGGCGCGAGATGTTTATCATCGAAGGGGTGCCGGCAATCATCTGGGCCTTCTGCTGGTGGGTGCTGGTAAAAGATAAGCCTGCTCAGGCGAAATGGCTCTCCGAAGATGAAAAAGCCGCACTGCAGGCGCAGCTGGATAAAGAGCAGCAAGGGCTGAAGGCGGTGCGTAACTATGGCGAAGCCTTCCGCTCCCGCAACGTGATCCTGCTGTGCGCGCAGTATTTTACCTGGAGTATCGGCGTGTACGGTTTCGTACTGTGGTTGCCGTCAATTATCCGCAGCGGCGGGGAAAATCTCGGTATGGTGGAAGTCGGCTGGCTCTCCTCCGTGCCCTATCTGGCGGCAACTATCGCGATGATCATCGTCTCCTGGGCATCGGACAAACTGCAAAATCGTAAGCTGTTTGTCTGGCCACTGCTGCTGATCGCTGCCTTTGCTTTCATCGGCTCTTGGGCCGTGGGCGCAAACCACTTCTGGATCTCCTATACGCTGCTGGTGATTGCCGGTGCGGCGATGTACGCCCCGTATGGTCCCTTCTTCGCCATCATCCCGGAGATGCTGCCGCGTAATGTGGCAGGCGGCGCGATGGCACTGATTAACAGTATGGGTGCGCTCGGTTCGTTCTGCGGCTCCTGGTTCGTCGGTTACCTGAACGGTGCAACCGGCAGCCCGTCAGCCTCATACATCTTCATGGGAGTGGCGCTTTTCGCCTCAGTATGGCTTACTCTGATTGTTAAGCCTGCTAATAATCAACAACTCCCCGTCGGCGCACGCCACGCCTGAATCATTAAAAATCAACGGAGATAAGCATGAAGCCGTCCGTCATTTTGTATAAAGCACTGCCTGATGATCTGCAAAAACGCCTGGAAGAACACTTCGCCATCACGCAGGTGAAGAACCTAAGCCCGGAGACGGTGGCACAACACGCCGGGGCGTTCGCCCGGGCCGAAGGCCTGCTGGGTTCAAGCGAAAAAGTGGATGTCGCGTTGCTGGAAAAAATGCCGAAGCTTCGTGCTACCTCAACCGTTTCCGTGGGTTACGACAATTTTGACGTGGACGCCCTCAACGCGCGCAACATCCTGCTGATGCATACGCCACATGCCCTGACGGAGACCGTGGCCGACACGCTGATGGCGCTGATGCTCTGCACTGCCCGCCGCGTGGTGGAGGTGGCCGAGCGCGTCAAAGCGGGCGAGTGGACAAAAAGCATCGGCCCGGACTGGTTCGGTGTGGATGTTCATGGCAAAACGCTGGGGATTGTTGGCATGGGCCGGATCGGCCTGGCGCTGGCGCAGCGTGCGCATTTCGGTTTTAACATGCCGATTCTGTATAACGCGCGTCGCCATCACAGCGAAGCCGAAGAACGCTTTAACGCCCGCTATTGCGAGTTGGATACACTGTTGCAGGAAGCGGATTTTGTCTGTCTGATCCTGCCCCTGACGGACGAAACCCGGCATCTGATTGGCAAAGCGGCGTTTAAAAAGATGAAGAAATCCGCCATTTTCATCAATGCGGGTCGTGGCCCGGTCGTGGATGAGAAGGCGTTAATTGAGGCGCTACAAAACGGTGAGATCCATGCGGCCGGTCTGGACGTGTTTGAACAGGAGCCGCTGCCGGTGGATTCGCCGCTGCTTTCGCTGCCTAACGTGGTCGCGCTGCCCCATATTGGTTCTGCGACGCACGAGACGCGTTACAACATGGCGGCCACCGCGGTAGATAATCTGATCGCCGCGCTGAACGGAAACGTGGAGAAAAACTGCGTCAATCCACAGGTTCAACAGTAGAAACGAAAAAACCCGCCAGAAGGCGGGTTTTTAAATTCTTTGCTACTGGGTTGGAAGCTTACAGGCTTACAACGTTACCAGCTGCTGGGCCTTTAGCGCCGCTTTCGATGGTGAAGGACACTTTCTGACCTTCGTCCAGAGATTTGTAGCCATCGTTCTGGATAGCAGAGAAGTGTACGAACACGTCTTTAGAGCCATCGTCAGGAGTGATGAAGCCGAAACCTTTATCAGCGTTGAACCATTTTACCAGACCAGTCATTTTAGCAGACATAGAATTACCTTAATTAACAAATATATTGTGCCTTCCGGCTTGATGGGTTGCGTTACAGATTTTTAAGCGATGAAGGAAGGGTCACTACGAAGGGTATCTATGGATAACAATCTGGACTGCTTTACTAAACTGCTTTAGGTCTGTGTAACAAACCGACGCGAACAGTTATACCGATGTGGTAGAGGAATGACAAGCGTTATTTTAGTCATAAGTAAAAAACCCCGCCTGAAGCGGGGTTTTTTCGGTTTATTCTGTGGCAGCGACGGCTGCGCTCCACGCCTGACTAAAGGCCTGGTGCTGAGAGGCCAGCGGCCCAATCAGCGTATTGTACTGACTCGCCTGCTGCGAGGTTGGGAACTGAATACCGTTGGCAACAAAGCTCACCTGCGTTCCCTGCTGGGAGATAAAATCCCCTACCTGAACCAACTGCTGCGTGAAGATCTGCGCGGCGGGGATCAGCGGTTGCAGGGCATCCGAAGGTTTGGTCACCACTTTCTCATACACTTTGTCGAAGACCGGTTTGAGATCGTCGCCCTGTTTCAGCGCGGAACGTGACGCATCAGCCTGCATTTTCGCGTTCTGCAATTGCTGGCTCAGCACGCCGAGCGCACCGTTAGACTGGCGAAGCGGTTCACGTTGGGTGACATAATCCTGCGGGACACGGATGGCGTTAACGCTATCCACAACCGGACGAATGCCGGAGTCCATCGCCTGGCTTACCTGCTGTGAATAACCATACAGAATGGCGTAATCAGACACGAAGGGGCCAAACTGTTTTTTCTGATCCGCAGTCAGCGTCGGCAAACGCTCGCCGCTGCGCATCACTGTATTCTGCAGAAAATCGATAAACGCTTTGCGCTGATCGCCTTCTTTATCAAAACACCCACTCAGGCTAACAACCATCAACAACGCCGCAATAGGCGCAAACCAGCGAGAGCAGGACTTTCCTGTCGCCATTTCATTACTCCTTTCACCCAAAAAAGCGCACATCGGCACACGCGTGCCCAACGCTGACAAGGATAGTCCAGGTCAGCGCTGCAAGATACTCTTTTCATGCAAAACGGCTATTGCCATTTTATTTCTTACTCTTTACAAAAAAATACCTGGCGAAGCCGACATATGGTTAATCAGGTAATTAGCATAACTATCCGCATAGCTGAAACGGATAAAGCGATCGTTACCGCACGATTAATCACAAGCGTGATGATCCTTCGTTTGTATTAGGGACTATTCTTAATGGGCTCTCTGATGTTCTTGATCCCGGTGTGTGATTTAAGAGGAGTTCTCAATGGAATATAAAGATCCTGAGTTTGAGCTGCTGAGCAGCCTGGAACAGATTATTTTTAAAGATGTACCGCAGACAGTGACCCTGCAACAGAAATCCAATCCCTTTACAGAATATGAGCAATTGCGCAAAGGGACAGGTTTAAAAACAGATGAATTCGCCAGAGCGATGGGTGTCAGCGTAGCGATGGTGCTGGAGTGGGAGTCGAAACGAGAGAAACCCACGCCAACCGAGTTAAAGCTGATGCGCCTGATTCAGGCCAACCCTGCACTCAGCAAACAGATAGCGTGATGCAGTACCGTGAATTACCGCCCCCGCCTTTGCGGGGGTTTGTGTTTTAAAGGCCTTCACAACGCCAGCCCGTCTCCTCCCACACCAGTTCATGCGTTAACGCCAACCCTTGCAGAAAGCTTTCATCATGGGACACCACCAGCAGTGCTCCGGGGAAACCGGCCAGCGCCGCTTCAATCGCTTGGACCGATGCCAGGTCCAGATGGTTGGTCGGTTCATCAAGCAGTAAAAGCTGCGTGGCGTGCTCGCGCCACAACACGCAGGCCAGGGCGGCTTTCAGACGCTCACCTCCGCTCAATTCTGCCAGCGGCAGTGAGACTTTATCCGCCCCCAGTTGAAGCTGTGCCAGGCGGGTGCGCAGCGTCCCCTCTTCCAGCGGCGTATTGCTCAGATTGAGATGTGCCATCACCGACTGCGTCAGATCCAGCTGCGACAGGTGCTGATCGAGATACGCACACGTCACCGATACCTTACAACTGCCTGCACGGGGTGCGGTTTCACCGAGGATAACTTTTAACAGCGTTGATTTACCGCAGCCATTGGGCCCCCTGAGCGCCACGCGCATCGGGCCGTCCATCCGCCAGTTCATTGGTGGAAGTGAAACATGCGGCAATTGCAGTTCCTCCAGCACCAGCACCTGTTTTCCCTCAGCAATCTGGCTTCCCGGCAGGGTAAACATGATCGGGGCGTCTTCTTCAACCCGTTCCCGCGCCTTGTTTACCGCGGCATTCAGCGCATCGTTTTGATCGCTGTGCTGTTTTTTCCACGAGCCGATACGCTCTTTTGCCGCCGCTTTATATTTGACCCGCTCAAACGACGCGATATTCAGGGTATCGACCGTGCGTATGGTCTTCGCCGAACGCCGCTGGCTGTCATCATGCTCTTTTTGCATTCGCGCGCGAGTGCGTTTGCGCTCCGTTGCCGCATGCTCCAGCGCCGCGCGGGCAGCCTGCTGTTCGGCATCCCGTTGCTGTTTATAGTCTGCATAATTGCCGCCGTAGCTGCGCAGCCCGGAGGCGCTCAGCTCAAGAATACGTGGCACCTGCGCCAGTAGCTCACGATCGTGAGAGGCAACCAGCACGCCGCCCTGATAACGGCTCAACTGGTCGTAAAACCACGCCCGGCCTTGTCGATCCAGATGGTTGGTGGGTTCATCCAGCAACAGGAAATCCGCCTCAGCCGTAAATGCACCGCACAACAGGGCACGGATCCGCTCGCCACCGCTGAATTCGGCGGCAGGTTTATCGGGGTCAAACGGTGGCAGTTTCGCCTGGAGAAACGCCTCGTTCAGGCGTTCTGCTAAATCCCAGTAGCCGTCAAGCATCTCCAGATCGTCAGGCTGGTAATCGCCGCGATCGATGCGCTTACGCGCTGCAAAAATCGCCTCATAACCAAGCAGTTCAGCAAGCGTTGTCTGTGGGGAGATATCCTGCTGTTGTGCCACATAGACATGTGAGGCAAAACGCTCAATATGACCACTGGCAGGTTCATCCAGCCCCGCCAGCATGCGCAGCAGACGCGTTTTCCCGCTGCCATTACGACCAACGAGCGCACACAGGGATGTCTCCAGAGAGAGGTTCAGCGGGCCAAAAAGAATATCGCCCGTCGCAAACTGACAGGTGACCTGATGCAAAATAAAAGAAGGGGACTGCGCAAAATGAGCCATAAGCACTCCTGAATGAAATCAAAACATCCCCTGCCGACGCGGTCGCGTTTAGCAAGGATCGAAATTCATCAGTCGTGTTTGTTCATTTTCGAAATGCGCTCCTGAGGGAGAAAGTTAACGCCGATAAGGATAGCGGTAATATGTTGACCATTTCAAGATTAAATTTTCACCCGCACGCCATAAAAAAACCCGCCGAAGCGGGTTTTTAGCCTGTACATGCCCGGCGGGCACATTACTGCAGCAGCGAGATATCCGCCACGCGCAGGAACAGCTCGCGCAGTTTTTCGAGCATAGAGAGACGGTTAATACGCAGATCTTTATCTTCCACGTTGACCATCACTTTTTCGAAGAAGGCGTCGATAACGTCACGCAGTTCCGCCAGTTCTACCAGCGCTTCCTGATAACGGCCTTCTGCGAAGTATGGCTCCAGCTTGTCACGCAGCACCACAACCTGCATCGCCAGGGCGATCTCTTCCGGCTCTTTCAGCGTCGCGGCGTTCACACGCTCGTTCAGCGTTTCGTCAGATTTCGCCAGAATGTTGGAGACACGCTTGTTCGCCGCCGCCAGGGCAGATGCCGCTTCAAGCGTACGGAAGTGAGAAACCGCCTTCATACGCGCATCGAAGTCAGCCGGACGCGTTGGACGACGCGCCAGCACCGCCTGAATGGTATCCACGGTGTAACCTTCGTCCTGATACCACGCGCGGAAGCGACCGAGCATAAAGTCGATCACGTCATCCACCACGTTGGCATTGGTCAGCTTGTCACCGTACAGACGCACCGCTTCTTCAGTCAGAGTCTGCAGATCGAGGTTCAGGTTCTTCTCAACGATGATACGCAGCACGCCCAGCGCCGCACGACGCAGCGCGAACGGGTCTTTGTCCCCTTTCGGATGCTGGCCGATACCGAAGATCCCCGCCAGGGTATCCATTTTATCGGCAATCGCGACCGCACAGGCAACCGGGTTAGACGGCAGTTCATCGCCAGCAAAGCGCGGCTGATACTGTTCGTTCAGGGCGACCGCCACATCTTCCGCTTCGCCATCGTGACGCGCGTAGTGCATGCCCATGACGCCCTGGGTGTCGGTAAACTCGAAGACCATGTTGGTCATCAGGTCGCACTTGGAGAGCAGACCCGCACGGGTGGCATGGTTAACGTCTGCACCGATTTCACGGGCGATCCAGCCGGACAGCTCCGCGATACGGTCGGTCTTGTCGCGCAGCGTACCCAGCTGCTGCTGGAACAGCACGGTCTGCAGGCGCGGCAGGTTATCTTCCAGACGCTTTTTACGGTCGGTATTGAAGAAGAACTCCGCATCTGCCAGACGTGGACGCACCACTTTCTCGTTACCGGAGATAATCTGCTGCGGATCTTTCGATTCGATGTTCGCCACGAAGATAAAGTTTGGCAGCAGCTTGCCGTCGTTGGCATAAACCGGGAAGTATTTCTGGTCACCCTTCATGGTGTACACCAGCGCTTCTGCCGGAACCGCGAGGAATTTCTCTTCGAACTTCGCGGTCAGCACAACCGGCCATTCCACCAGCGAGGTGACTTCTTCCAGCAGGCTGTCGCTCAGGTCAGCGTTACCGCCAATCTTGCGCGCCGCCTCTTCAGCGTCGGCTTTGATTTTGGCTTTACGCTGTTCGTAGTCAGCAATGACTTTACCGCGCTCCAGCAGGATCTGCGGATACTGGTCGGCATTGTCGATGGTGAACTCTGGCTCGCCCATAAAGCGGTGGCCGCGAATGACGCGATCGGACGCCACGCCCAGAATGGTCGCTGGAATAACGGTGTCGCCCAGCAGCAGGGTCACGGTGTGTACCGGACGCACGAAGTGTACGTCGGACGCGCCCCAGCGCATCAGCTTAGGAATGGGCAGCTTAGCCAGCGAAGTGGCGATCATGTTTGGCAGCAGTGCTTCGGCGCGTTCACCTTTTACGTGAGCGCGATACAGCAGCCATTCGCCTTTGTCAGTGGTCAGACGCTCGGCCTGGTCAACGGTAATACCGCAACCGCGCGCCCAGCCTTCTGCCGCTTTGCTTGGCTTGCCTTCCGCATCGAACGCCTGGGCAATCGCCGGGCCACGTTTTTCCACTTCACGATCTGGCTGGGATGCCGCCAGATTTGCCACCTTCAGCGCCAGACGACGCGGAGCAGCAAACCACTCAATTTTACCGTGCGCCAGGCCAGCGTTATCCAGCTCGGCAGTCACGTTCGCAGCAAAAGATTCAGCCAGGCTGCGCAGGGCTTTTGGTGGCAGCTCTTCGGTGCCAATTTCCACCAGGAAAGTTTTCTCAGACATGGCCGCCTCTTATTTGTTTCGGTTGCACATCGGGAAGCCAAGGGCTTCACGGGACGCATAGTAAGCTTCTGCAACGGCTTTGGTCAGGGTACGAATACGCAGAATGTAGCGCTGACGTTCAGTCACGGAGATCGCTTTGCGGGCGTCCAGCAGGTTGAAGCTGTGGGCGGCCTTCAGAATACGCTCGTAGGCAGGCAGCGGCAGAGGAGTCTCCAGCGCCAGCAGCTGCTGCGCTTCTTTCTCGTACTGCTCGAAGCAGGTGAACAGGAAGTCCACGTCCGCGTATTCGAAGTTATAGGTGGATTGCTCCACTTCGTTCTGATGGAACACGTCGCCGTAAGTGGTTTTACCCAGCGGGCCGTCGCTCCAGACCAGGTCGTAAACGCTATCTACGCCCTGAATGTACATTGCCAGACGTTCCAGACCATAGGTGATTTCACCGGTGATCGGCTTACATTCCAGACCGCCAACCTGCTGGAAGTAGGTGAACTGCGTCACTTCCATACCGTTAAGCCACACTTCCCAACCCAGACCCCAGGCACCCAGCGTTGGGTTTTCCCAGTTATCTTCCACGAAACGAATGTCGTGAATGGTCGGATCCATACCCAGCTCTTTCAGTGACCCAAGGTACAGTTCCTGAATATTGTCTGGCGATGGCTTAATTACCACCTGGAACTGATAGTAGTGCTGCAGACGGTTTGGGTTTTCGCCGTAACGGCCATCGGTCGGACGACGGGAAGGCTGCACATAAGCAGTCGCCATTGGCTCTGGCCCCAACGCGCGTAAGCTGGTCATCGGGTGTGAAGTGCCTGCGCCGACTTCCATGTCCAAAGGTTGAACAATGGTGCAGCCCTGGCGAGCCCAGTAATCCTGTAAGGTCAGGATCAGGCCCTGGAAGGTCTTGGTATCAAACTTTTGCATAGTATTTCGTGCTGGATACGTGTGGTTTTAAATGGAAGGGACCAGTATACCCGCTGGCTGCAAGATATACAGTACGAAACGGGGTTGTTTAGGGAAAATTGGGAAATAAGCGTTCGAGCCAGAACGCGGCGAGCGTCTGGCTGTCGATTATGCGAGCAGATTAGCGCATGGAGAGATGTAAAAACTGGCCGTCCGCATCAAACGAGCAGACAAAGCCCTCTTTACGAGAGGTATGGCCCCGAAGCTCATAGCTGCCCTGAAAACGCTCAAAGCCGGTGACATCAATTTTCTGAGTATCCAGGTTATAGCGGTGAGCCGCCTGATCTTTACACAGCTGTTCCATATTCAACGAACGTTCCGGGCTCATTTTGCCCTGCTGCGCTTTTTGCGCAGGTGCTTCCTGAGGCGTACTGCATCCGGCCAGTACCACCAGCAGAAAGAGTGACCCCACACGCTTCATCATCATTTTTATTACCGACCCGGTCAGTGGCTGTTATTTTTAGTAGCAAAGCTTTTATAGATTACGGTCTTGCATTCTGCGAATCTCGCGATGGCCAGACAAGTCCGCGATATAAAACTCAGATTTTTCCAAGGAAAGACTTTTACACAATAGCAGTCACACTCTATTTACAGGGAAAAAGAGGAACTGATGCAGTCAAAAATTAGCTGGATTGATAATCTGCGAGGAATAGCGTGTCTGATGGTGGTGATGATCCACACGACGACCTGGTATGTTACGAACGCACACAGTATCAGCCCTGTTAACTGGGATGTCGCGAATATTCTCAACTCCGCGTCGCGTGTCAGCGTTCCGCTGTTCTTTATGATTTCCGGCTTTCTCTTTTTTGGCGAGCGTAGCGCACAACCGCGACATTTTATTCGTATCGCCGCGTGTCTCGGGTTTTATAGCGCCGTCGCGCTGATTTACATCACGCTGTTTACCTCCATTAGCCCCGGCCTGTCACTCAAATATCTGCTGCAAAAGCCGGTGTTTTACCACCTGTGGTTTTTCTTCGCCATTATCGTTATCTACCTGGTATCACCGTTGATTCAGGTAAAAAACGTCAGCGGAAAAATGCTTCTGGCTCTGATGGTGGTGATAGGCATCATCGCCAACCCGAATACCGTCTCACAGAAAATCGACGGTTTTGAGTGGCTACCGGTAAACCTCTACATCAATGGCGATACGTTTTACTACGTGCTCTACGGCATGCTGGGGCGCGCCATCGGGATGATGGATACCCAAAAGCGGGGTATCAGCTGGCTATGTGGGGCGTTGTTTATCATCGGGGTGATTATCATTTCACGCGGGACGCTGCATGAGCTGCAATGGCGCGGCAATTTTGCCGATACATGGTACCTGTACTGCGGGCCGATGGTCTTCATTTGTGCCGTTTCCCTGCTGACGCTCGTTAAAAACACCCTGAATGCGCGCCCTCTTCCCGTGCTGGGTTTTATCTCGCGGCACTCGCTGGGGATTTATGGTTTTCACGCGCTGGTGATCCACGCACTACGCACGAGAGGCGTTGAACTCAAAAGCTGGCCAGTGCTGGATATTGTCTGGATTTTCTCCGTCACACTGGTCGTGAGCCTGTTGCTGTCGATGCTGCTACAGAAGCTAGACACCCGCCGCTTCGTCAGTTAACGACGCGCTGTCGGGCCCGATGAAACTGGCGCGGGGAGGAAAACCCTGCCGCCAGTGAGGCCTGCTCCACGCCGCGCCCCTGCAATAGCCATTGCTCCGCCACCGCCAGACGCAGCTGCTCCAGGTAATCGCGAACGCTTATCCCCAAATGCGTCTGGAAAAGACGGGTTAAATGGCGCGGGCTGACATGCGCCAGCGCGGCAATATCCGGCACGTTCCACGCTTTTTGCGGGTCTGCGGTTAGCGCATCCTGAGCACGGTGGATAGCCGGATGAAGATGATTGCGGTAGCGTAACCATGGCGATAGCTGCGGATCGTCCCCGGACCGGCGGAACCAGACCACCATCTCGCGCGCCACAGCCAGGGCCCTTTCTGGGCCGCACAGGCGGTTAATCATATGCAGCGCCAGGTCGATACCCGAGGTGATCCCTGCGCTGGTCCAGACATTCTCATCCTGCACGAATATCCGGTTCTCTTTAATCGTCGCCGTAGGGGCGGCAGCACGTAAACGCCCGATAACTTCATGATGCGTTGTGCACTGCCGGTTGTTCAGCAGCCCTGATTTTGCTGCCAGCAATGCCCCTGAACAGACGCACATCACGGTGATATCCTGGCGCTGAATAGCCGGCTGCAGGCGCATCAGCCAGTGCTGGATCTGCATCGCCTGCGGCGTAGAAAACTGAACGCGGGAGTCGCTTACACCGGGCAGAACCAGCAGGCTCCCTTCCGGAAGCCTTTCCGGCAATGGCGTGATACCGCTCATCATCAAACCAATCGACGTTTGAACCTCAGGTTGCGGGCCAATGTAATGCAGACGAAAGGCATCGCCTGCCAGGACAAAGGTTTCTGCCGGGCCGGTCATGTCTAATGACAACACCCCGGGCAACATAACGAACCAAACGTCGATGCGCATTACAGTGACTCCAGCGTCTCCGCTACCGTTTTAATCGCGGCAAATCGCCCTGACAGTACCGTTTCGGTACGATGACGAATTTCCGCAGCGCTAAGGGTTACGCCCTTGTACGTCATAGGAAACGTGAGCATTGCCTCGCTAACAAAGGTCACAGCATAACCCAGATCGGATGCCACCCGTGCGGTGGTTTCGCAGCACTGTTCAGTACGAATGCCGCACACGATCAGCTGGTTGATATCGCGCTCGCGCAGCCAGCGATCCAGGCCCGTGTCCGTGAAGGCATTATGGACGTGTTTCTGGAAAACCACATCCGGTTGATGACGTAAAAAGGCCATCGGTTTGACATAGCCGCTTTGCAGTGAGAAAGGGCCTTTTTCATCCACATGGAAAATATCGACGACGGGAATACCGCGAGACTGGCAGCCTTCTGTCAGCCCCAGCATTGCCTGCTGAAAGGCCGGAACATCTTGCTCCTGCCAGTAATCGCGGTGATGAAAAGACTGTTGGGTATCGATGTTGATTAATGCAATACGTGACATGATGGTGCTCCTCGCCAGTGGGTATAAATACATACTGGCGAGGAAACAGGCACGCGGACAGACCAAAAAAGGACATCCTCATGCCTCTGACAGACAATTACGCTTATGACATCAGCGGCAGCAACTGCTGATAAATTTTGCGGAACACATCGCGCCTTTCAGCATATCGCGCGTGGCGAGTTGCGTCGGGCAGATGAGCCTGTTCCAGCGTGAGCTGTGGCAACAGTTGCGAAAGCGGTTTGTCCGGGTTCATGGCTATCTGCGCCAGCCGCGCGGCACCCATCGCCGGGCCCACATCGCCCCCGGTACGATAGTCCAGCTGCAATCCACTGATATCAGAGAGCATCTGGCGCCAGTAGCTGCTGCGTGCGCCGCCGCCGATCAGGGTGATGCTTGCTGGTTTCAGGCCGCAGTCATGCACCACGTCCATTCCATCCGCCAGCGCATAGCCCACGCCTTCCAGAACCGCACGCGCCAGTTCCGCAGGACCGTGCTGATGGGTTAAGCCAAAAAATACCCCTTTCGCTTCCGGGTTGTTGTGCGGTGTACGCTCACCGGAGAGATACGGTAAAAACCAGACGGTACCAGCGTTTTCATCCGCCTGCTGTGCTGCGGTAATCAATGCCGGAACATCGGCCATCCCGGTCAGCTTCGCCGCCCAGTCCAGGCAAGAAGCTGCACTGAGCATCACCGACATCAAATGCCATTTTCCTGGTAGCGCATGGCAAAAACTGTGCACCGCGCTTTCCGGGTTGCTGCGATATCCGTCGCTGACGGCAAAATAGACGCCAGAGGTGCCGAGAGACAGCATGGCCTGGCCCGCATCAACCATGCCGACACCCACGGCGCCCGCCGCGTTATCCCCGCCGCCAGCCACCACCGGCACAGCAGGCATATTCCAGCGTTCCGCTATGGCGGGCTGTAAGGTGCCGGTAATTTCGCTGCCTTCACAGAGTGCGGGCATATGCTCACGGGTGAGATGACAGGCATCCAGCATCGCCTCGCTCCAGTCGCGTTTCGCCACGTCGAGCCACATGGTGCCGGCGGCGTCGGACATGTCGCTGGCAAAATCCCCCGTCATGCGAAAACGCAGATAATCTTTTGGCAGTAAGACCTTCGCCACCTGACGGAAAATCTCCGGCTCATGGCGTTGCACCCAGAGGAGCTTCGGCGCGGTGAAGCCGGGCATTATCAGGTTGCCGGTGATGTCACGGGACGCAGGCACTCGCTCTTCCAGGAGCGCGCACTCTTCCGCACAGCGGCCATCGTTCCAGAGGATCGCAGGGCGCAGCACACGATGCTGGCTGTCCAGCAGCGTAGCGCCGTGCATCTGTCCGGCGATACCCAGCGCGGTGACCTCACGCAAACTGTGCTGTTCACCTAACCCCTTGATTGCGCGATCCGTCGCCTGCCACCACTGCTCCGGATCCTGTTCCGACCATAACGGATGCGGACGCGAAACCTGCAGTTTTTCAGTCTGCGTTGCCAAAACATCACCCTGCTCGCTTAAGAGGATGGCTTTCACACCCGATGTGCCAAGATCAATCCCGATATACATTGTGGTGGCTCCTTTGACAGAAATGCCCGGTGGCGCTTCCGCTCACCGGGCCTACGTTTTTACTTGTCGAACAAATAGTGATTAACCAGATTTTCCAGCAGTTCCTGGTGTCCGCTCTGGTGCTGCGGCGCCAGCTGATGTTGTTCAGCGTACTTCGCGATTTCCGCAAGCGATAACTGGCCTTTCAAAATTTGCTGGCCCAGCTCACTGTTCCAGCCGCTATAACGCTTCGCGACACGTTTATCCAGCTCACCGTCTTCAATCATGCGCGCAGCGACTTTTAGCGCCAGCGCCATGGTATCCATCGCGCCGATGTGTCCGTAGAACAGATCGTATTTATCGGTGCTCTGACGACGCACTTTGGCGTCAAAGTTCAGGCCGCCGGTAGTGAAACCACCCGCTTTGATAATTTCATACATCACCAGCGCATTCTCTTCCACGCTGTTCGGGAACTGGTCGGTATCCCAGCCCAGCTGCGCATCACCACGGTTAGCATCGACCGAGCCGAAGATGCCCAGCGCAATGGCAGACGCAATTTCGTGATGGAAAGAGTGGCCCGCCAGGGTGGCATGGTTGGCTTCAATGTTAACTTTAATCTCTTTTTCCAGGCCGAACTGCTTCAGGAAACCGTACACGGTCGCGACGTCGTAATCGTACTGGTGCTTGGTTGGTTCCTGTGGCTTCGGTTCAATCAGCAGCGTGCCGCGGAAACCGATTTTATGCTTATGCTCAACCACCATCTGCATGAAGCGGCCAATCTGCTCGCGCTCCTGACGCAGATCGGTATTCAGCAGGGTTTCATAACCCTCACGTCCGCCCCACAGAACATAGTTCTCGCCGCCCAACTGATGCGTGGCGTTCATTGCGGTCACGACCTGCGTGGCCGCCCAGCTAAACACTTCTGGATCCGGGTTAGTTGCTGCCCCGGCACCATAGCGAGGGTTCGTGAAGCAGTTAGCCGTGCCCCACAGCAGCTTCACGCCACTTTGCTGCTGCTTCGCCGCCAGCACATCCACCATCTGCGCAAAGTTGTTCAGGTATTCTTTCAGCGATGCGCCTTCCGGCGACACATCCACGTCATGGAAGCAGTAATACGGCACGTTCAGCTTGTGGAAGAATTCAAATGCCACATCCGCTTTGCGCTTCGCCAGCTCGATAGCCTCTCCCGGCTGTTGCCACGGGCGGTCAAAGGAACCCACACCGAACATATCGGCGCCGTTCCAGCAGAAGGTATGCCAGTAACAGGCGGCAAAGCGCAGATGATCTTCCATGCGCTTACCCAGCACCAGCTCATCCGGGTTGTAGTGACGAAATGCTAAAGGATTGGTCGTTTTCGGGCCTTCGTAACGAACACGATCGAGTTGGTCGAAATAAGCTTGCATATTGAGCTCCATAATCAGGGTATGCGGCGAGTCGTTGATACAGGAGTAATAGTGAATAGACATTTTGGGTTGCTCAATTACGTTATTTCACACTGCTATTGAGAGAATGCGCAACTGTGCGCTGGCTCGCAAAATAATGCGCAAGCAAACTATTTTTCGGCGCAGATTCCATAATCAAATGTAATTAAGACCTTACGTATTTTAAAATCCGATCGCGGTCATAAATTCAGAAATAAACCAAATATCGTAATGAGAAGATAAAAATCTGTAATTGCCAGCCCGCCTTTCCGCGTTAAAAATTTGCTGCGTCTAAGCAGTGAATGTTTCTTTTATCTCAGCAACACATACCCCTATAAAAGGCCTAATAATTATGAAGATAAAGAACCTTACCCTAACGCTCTGCACTACTCTCCTCCTTGCAAGCTTTGCAGGACATGCCAAAGAGGTCAAAATTGGCATGGCGATTGACGACCTGCGTCTGGAGCGCTGGCAAAAAGATCGCGATATTTTTGTTAAAAAAGCGGAATCACTTGGCGCAAGTGTGTTTGTGCAGTCTGCAAATGGCAACGAAGAAACGCAGATGTCGCAAATTGAGAATATGATTAACCGTGGCGTTGATGTACTGGTCATTATCCCTTATAACGGCCAGGTATTAAGTAACGTCGTGAAAGAAGCGAAGCAAGAAGGGATTAAAGTTCTGGCGTATGATCGCATGATTAATAATGCGGACATTGATTATTATATTTCGTTCGACAATGAAAAAGTGGGTGAACTGCAGGCAAAAAGCCTGGTCGATAAAGTGCCGCAGGGCAATTATTTCCTCATGGGCGGCTCACCGGTGGATAACAACGCCAAACTGTTCCGCGAAGGCCAGATGAAAGTCCTCAAGCCGTATATCGACAGCGGCAAGATTAAAGTGGTTGGCGATCAGTGGGCGGACGGCTGGTTGCCTGAAAACGCGCTGAAAATTATGGAAAACGCGCTAACCGCGAATAACAACAAAATTGATGCCGTCGTCGCCTCCAACGACGCCACCGCCGGGGGTGCCATTCAGGCGCTGAGCGCGCAGGGGCTGGCCGGGAAAGTGGCCATTTCAGGCCAGGATGCGGATCTCGCCGGTGTAAAACGCATCATTGCGGGCACCCAGACCATGACGGTGTATAAGCCCATCACTGAACTGGCCAACACGGCTGCAGAGATCGCCGTAGAGCTGGGGAACGGTAAACAACCGAAAGCCGACGCGACGCTGAACAACGGTCTGAAAGATGTGCCGGCACGCCTGCTCACGCCAATTGAAGTCAATAAAGAGAACATTGACGCCACCGTTATCAAAGACGGTTTCCACAAGAAGAGTGAACTGTAATCCAGCGCAGCCCCTGCCCTGCGGGGGCGCATCGACTTGTACTGTTTTTACCTCGGGTCATGTGGAGCAGTTATGCCTTATTTACTTGAAATGAAGAGCATCACCAAGCGTTTTGGCGCGGTGAAAGCGGTCGATAACGTGAGCCTGCGGCTAAATCCTGGTGAAGTGGTTTCGCTCTGCGGCGAAAACGGTTCGGGTAAGTCGACGCTGATGAAAGTGTTGTGCGGGATCTATCCGCATGGCAGCTACGAAGGTGAAATTGTCTTTGCCGGCGAGGTCATTCAGGCCACCCACATTCGCGATACTGAACGTAAGGGTATCGCCATCATTCACCAGGAGCTGGCGCTGGTGAAGCATCTCACCGTACTGGAGAACATTTTCCTCGGGGCCGAAATTTCGCGCCACGGCGTGCTGGATTACGACACCATGACGCTACGCTGTGAAAAACTGCTGGCGCAGGTCAGTCTGGCCATTTCGCCGGATACCCGCGTGGGAGACCTGGGTCTGGGGCAGCAACAGCTGGTTGAAATCGCTAAAGCGCTGAACAAACAGGTCAGGCTGCTGATCCTCGACGAACCCACGGCCTCTCTCACCGAACAGGAAACGGCCGTCCTGCTGGATATCATCCGCGATCTGCAAAATCACGGTATCGCCTGCATCTACATTTCTCACAAACTCAACGAGGTCAAAGCCATTTCAGACACCATCTGCGTGATCCGCGATGGTCAACACATCGGCACACGCGAAGCCGAAGGCATGAGCGAGGATGACATCATCACCATGATGGTGGGCCGCGAACTGACGGCGCTCTACCCGAATGAACCTCACACAACGGGTGATGAAGTGTTACGCGTAGAAAACCTGACAGCGTGGCACCCGGTAAATCGCCATATCAAACGCGTAAACAACATCTCCTTTTCCCTGCACCGGGGTGAAATTCTCGGTGTTGCCGGGCTCGTCGGCGCCGGACGTACTGAAGCCGTGCAGTGCCTGTTCGGCGTCTGGCCAGGGCGCTGGGAAGGCACGGTTTATATTGATGGCAAGCCGGTGAAAATCGACAACTGCCAGCAGGCAATTGCCCACGGAATTGCCATGGTGCCGGAAGACCGCAAAAAAGACGGCATCGTGCCGGTGATGGCGGTGGGTAAAAACATCACGCTCGCGGCACTCGATCAGTTCTCCGGCGCGCTGAGCAGCCTTGATGATGCCGCAGAGCAGCAGTGCATTTTGCAATCTCTCGCCCGCCTCAAAGTGAAAACATCCTCACCGGAACTGGCCATTGGACGCCTGAGCGGAGGCAACCAGCAAAAAGCCATTCTGGCGCGCTGTCTGCTCCTCAATCCACGCATCTTGATCCTGGATGAGCCAACGCGCGGCATTGATATCGGTGCGAAGTACGAAATCTACAAACTGATTAATCAGCTTGTACAGCAAGGGATCGCCGTCATTGTCATCTCCTCTGAATTACCCGAAGTGCTCGGCCTGAGCGACCGTGTGCTGGTCATGCACGAGGGCAAACTGAAAGCCAATCTGATTAACCAGAACCTGACGCAGGAGCAGGTGATGGAAGCCGCTTTAAGGAGCGAACGTCATGTCGAAAAGCAATCCGTCTGATATCAAAGTCGCTGTTCAGACGCCCGGCGCATTCGCGGGGTTAAAAGCGCTGAACCTGCAGGTATTCGTGATGATCGCGGCCATTATCGCCATCATGCTGTTTTTTACCTGGATGACCGATGGCTCCTACCTGAGCGCGCGTAACGTCTCTAACCTGCTGCGCCAGACTGCCATCACCGGCATTCTGGCCGTGGGCATGGTCTTCGTCATTATTTCGGCGGAAATCGACCTGTCGGTGGGGTCGATGATGGGCCTGCTCGGCGGCGTCGCGGCCATTTTTGACGTCTGGCTCGGCTGGCCGCTGCCGCTGACCGTGGCGGTGACGCTGGTATTAGGTCTGGTGCTGGGTGCCTGGAACGGCTGGTGGGTTGCCTACCGGAAGGTCCCGTCGTTCATTGTTACTCTGGCAGGAATGCTGGCCTTCCGCGGCGTATTGATTGGCATCACCAACGGCACCACCGTCTCTCCCACCAGCGCCGCCATGTCGCAGATTGGTCAGAGCTACCTCTCGGATAGCGTGGGCTTTACCATCGGCGTGGCCGGGCTGCTGGCGTTCGTGGCCTGGCAGTGGCGTGGCCGTATGCGCCGTCAGTCGCTGGGGCTGGCCTCCTCCCCATCAACATCCGTGGTGGGACGTCAGGCACTGACCGCGGTGATCGTGCTCGGCGCGATTTGGCTCCTGAATGACTATCGCGGCGTGCCTACGCCGGTTCTCCTGCTGGCCCTCCTGCTGCTGGGCGGCATGTTTATGGCCACGCGCACCGCGTTTGGCCGCCGTATTTACGCCATCGGCGGTAACCTTGAGGCCGCCCGTCTGTCAGGCATTAACGTAGAGCGCACCAAACTGGCGGTCTTTGCCATTAACGGCCTGATGGTTGCTATCGCCGGGTTGATCCTCAGCTCGCGTCTCGGAGCGGGTTCCCCGTCTGCCGGAAACATTGCCGAGCTGGATGCTATCGCCGCCTGCGTCATTGGCGGTACCAGCCTCGCAGGCGGTGTCGGCAGCGTGGCGGGCGCGGTGATGGGGGCATTTATCATGGCTTCGTTGGATAACGGGATGAGTATGATGGACGTCCCGACGTTTTGGCAGTATATCGTCAAGGGGGCCATTCTTTTGCTGGCAGTCTGGATGGACTCTGCCACCAAGCGGCGTACCTGATAACCGTATTGTGACTTATTTGGGAAGCGAGCCATGTTTGAAAAGCGTCACCGCATTACGTTGTTATTCAATGCCAACAAAGCTTACGACCGACAGGTGGTAGAGGGCGTTGGTGAATATTTGCAGGCGTCGCAATCTGAGTGGGATATCTTTATCGAAGAGGATTTCCGCACCCGACTCGAGAACATCAAAGACTGGCTGGGCGATGGCGTCATCGCTGACTATGACGACCCGGTCATTGAGCAGTTACTGACTGACGTCGACGTCCCGATTGTGGGCGTCGGCGGCTCTTATCATTCGCCCGAGCACTATCCTCCCGTCCACTATATCGCCACCGATAACCATGCGCTGGTTGAAAGCGCGTTTCTGCATTTAAAGGAGAAAGGCGTCCATCGCTTTGCGTTCTATGGTTTACCAGCCTCCAGCGGCAAGCGCTGGGCCGTTGAGCGCGAACACGCCTTTTGTCAGCTTGTCGCCCAGGAGAAGTACCGCGGCGTGGTCTATCAGGGGCTGGAAACCGCACCGGAAAACTGGCAGCACGCGCAAAACCGTCTGGCTGACTGGCTGCAGACGCTGCCGCCGCAAACCGGCATTATTGCCGTGACGGACGCTCGCGCACGCCACGTATTGCAGGTCTGCGAGCATTTGCACATTCCGGTGCCGGAGAAGCTGTGCGTGATTGGCATCGATAACGAAGAGCTCACCCGCTACCTTTCTCGCGTGGCTCTCTCCTCAGTGGCGCAGGGCACCCGACAGATGGGGTATCAGGCCGCAAAATTACTGCATCGTCTGCTGGATAACGAATCCCTGCCGCTTCAGCGCCTGCTGGTACCCCCGGTCCGCGTGGTAGAACGTCGCTCAACGGATTACCGCTCCTTAAACGACCCGGCAGTCATTCAGGCGATGCACTTTATCCGCAACCACGCCTGCAAAGGTATCAAGGTCGATCAGGTGCTGGATTCCGTGGGTATTTCCCGTTCAAATCTGGAGAAGCGTTTTAAAGAGGAAGTGGGCGAAACCATTCATGCGGTTATTCACGCAGAGAAGCTGGAGAAAGCGCGCAGTTTGCTCATCTCCACGTCGCTGTCGATCAACGAAATCTCGCAGATGTGCGGCTATCCGTCGCTGCAGTATTTTTATTCGGTGTTCCGTAAAGAATACGACAACACGCCGAAAGAGTATCGGGAACGCCACAGCGAAGTCATGATGTAGAAAAGAAAACGCCTTCCCGTGGAAGGCGTTATTGGGATTACATATGGGCGGCGATAAGTCGCTGGTTATCCTGGTACATCGCAAACAGATAGTTGTTATAGCGCTGACCCTGGGTGGAATAACCTTTCAGCTTGTGGATCATCGTACTGGCCGTCACTTCCTGATCCGCTTTACGCAGCTGTGCGCGTGACTTACGGAACGACGAATAGGCCGGATGGGTGTTCAGGTTTACCACATAGGCATTTACTGAGTCTTTCACCGATTCAAACTGCGAGTAGCCCTTCACCTTGCCCGGCGCATTTTTACAACGCCCCTTCACACACTTCATGCCGAAGAGGTTGTTGTTGTTGCGTGCCAGCTTCGAGGTGCCCCAGCCACTTTCGGCTGCAGCCATTGTCGCAACCATGCTGCCCGGGATGATGTCGACACGCTCAAGGAGCGAGTTCCACGGCACACGACGGGTGTTACCGTTCCAGCTTACCTTGTAGCGCTTTGCGATATCTTTCAGGCGCGCGCGCTCAGACGGCGTCCAGCGGCTATCGTACTGTTTGGCGATCAACCAGTTACGATCTGCCGTAATCGCGGCGTTTTGGCTTGTGATGTAAGGCATTACTGTCCGGAGAAACGCTTTTTTCCTTGGTGTTCCGGAAGGGTATTTTCGCAAATCAGGAAGTGAACTACTCTTTGCACTATTGCGAGAATACTCTTGTTTACTGCTAACCTTACTGCTTGTCGTCTTTATTACGTGGGCTTTCTTACTCGTTGTATCCGTGTGCGTCTTTGCAAGCACCCCACCCGAAAATGTCGTGGTGAGTAACATGAGTATCGCGGCCCCATATCGTCGAATGGGAGTCGATATCATTAGGTCTCCTGGTCGGATATAAACATTCCAACACCTTATTTTTTTCACAAATTTGAGAGCGGAATCTCAAATCATATCAAAAATAGACTTCAAGAGCACGTGTAGAAATAGTCCAATTCCGAAACTATGTCACCTGAAACGTGCTCACTTAAGCATCAATTCTGAAAATTTGTGTGCGATCTCGCAGATAACTGCCTAATTTTGCGCGGGATCACTCATCCTCTCGCGTCATCCTTGTAGAAAGCGCCGGGGGATGAGTTTTTACGCCTCACCTGATGGCACACTGGTCAAAAATGCCGCGACAGGAAGATGGAATGAAACGCACCGCCGTAGCTTTTCTGATGTTACCCGCACTGGCACACGCTGACTGGTCATCGCCGGGATTTAACGCGTTCAGCGCCGAAGGCACCGGAATGTTCACCAGCCAGGCAAAGCTTGCGAAGGGTACGCGTCCTTTGACAGTGAGTTTTGACAACACGTGCTGGCAGCCAACAGAAGCGATAAAACTCAACGAGATGCTGTCGCTCAAACCGTGTGACGGCACGCCGCCGCAGTGGCGTCTGTTCCGCGACGGAGAGTACCAGATGCGTGTCGATACCCGTTCCGGCACGCCAACCCTGATGCTGACCATCAAGAGCGCAGCAGAACAACCGGTGGCAAACGTTATCCGCCAGTGCCCAAAATGGGATGGAAAACCCCTGACGCTGGAGGTGGGAAACACCTTCCCGGAAGGCTCCGTGATGCGAGATTTCTACAGCAAACAAACCGCGACGGTGCAGCAGGGAAAAATTACCCTTCAGCCTGCCGCCAACAGCAACGGCCTGCTGCTGCTTGAGCGCGCCGAAACCGACAAACCCGCGCCGTTTAGCTGGCAAAACGCTACGGTCTATTTCGTGCTGACCGACCGTTTCGTGAATGGTGATCCCACGAATGACAATAGCTATGGCCGCCACAAAGACGGCATGCAGGAGATTGGCACTTTCCACGGCGGCGATCTGAAAGGGCTTGCGAGCAAGCTTGATTATCTGCAGCAACTGGGGGTAAACGCGCTCTGGATAAGCTCCCCGCTTGAGCAGATCCACGGCTGGGTCGGCGGTGGCACCAAAGGGGATTTCCCCCACTACGCCTACCATGGTTACTACACGCAGGACTGGACCAGGCTTGATGCCAATATGGGCACCGAAGATGATTTACGTCATCTCGTCGATGAAGCGCACAAGCGCGGCATCCGCATTCTGTTCGATATCGTCATGAACCATGTGGGCTACGCAACGCTTGCCGACATGCAGGAGTACCAGTTTGGCGCGCTCTATCTAAAGGGTGATGAGCTGAAGAAAACGCTGGGTGAACGCTGGACCGACTGGAAGCCGGGCACGGGACAAAGCTGGCACAGCTTTAATGATTACATCAACTTCAGCGATAAAGCCGCATGGGAAAAATGGTGGGGTAAAAAATGGATCCGCACCGATATTGGCGATTACGACAACCCAGGCTTTGACGACCTGACCATGTCACTGGCGTTTTTACCCGACCTGAAAACGGAATCCACCACGCCGTCCGGTTTGCCAAACTTCTATCAGCACAAGTCCGATACCCAGGCAAAAGCTATCCCGGGATACACCCCGCGCGATTACCTGACCCACTGGCTCAGCCAGTGGGTACGCGAGTATGGCATTGACGGTTTCCGTGTTGATACGGCAAAACACGTGGAGCTGGCGGCCTGGCAGCAGTTGAAGGACCAGGCAAGCCAGGCGCTGGCGGCCTGGAAAGGTGCTCACCCGGACAAAAAACTCGACAATGCGCCGTTCTGGATGACGGGTGAATCCTGGGGCCACGGGGTCATGCAGAGCGATTATTACCGCCACGGCTTCGATGCGATGATTAACTTCGATTATCAGGAGCAGGCGGCAAAAGCGGTGAACTGCCTGGCCGATATCGATCTGACCTGGCAGCAGATGGCGGAAAAACTGCAAAGCTTTAACGTTCTGAGCTATCTCTCTTCGCATGACACCCGCCTGTTCCGCGAAGGGGGCCAGCGCGCGGCAGAACTGCTGCTGTTAGCGCCAGGCAGCGTACAAATCTATTATGGGGATGAATCAGAGCGTCCGTTCGGGCCGACGGGTTCCGACCCTCTGCAGGGAACACGCTCGGATATGAACTGGCAGGATGTGACGGGCAAACAGGCGTTAACCGTCGCCCACTGGCAAACGCTGGGTCAGTTCCGCGCCCGCCATCCGGCGATAGGTGAAGGCAAGCAAACCACGCTTTCGCTGAAAGAGGGGTATGGATTCGTACGTGAACATGATGGCGATAAAGTCATGGTCGTCTGGGCGGGGAACCAATAGCCCCCTCACCGCGGTTTTCTCCCTCTCCCTTAGGGAGAGGGTCGGGGTGAGGGGCAGTCACCAGAACTATTCACTACAAAAACCCACACCCGCCACATAAAACCACAAATCCGACCACACCAGCCGATTTGCACCCGCACGGTGCTAGCGTTATGGTTACCCACTTTCAAAACAAGCTCGACAGATCACCTGCTATGACGTTTTCACTTTTCGGCGACAAATTTACCCGCCATTCAGGCATTACCCGCCTGATGGAGGACCTCAACGACGGGCTGCGCACACCGGGCGCCATCATGCTCGGCGGCGGAAACCCGGCTCAAATCCCGGAGATGAATACCTATTTCCAGACGCTGCTCGCTCAGATGCTGGAAAACGGCAAAGCAACCGATGCGCTTTGCAATTACGACGGCCCTCAGGGTAAAACCGAACTGCTGAAACTCCTCGCCGACATGCTGCGTGAAGAGCTGGGTTGGGATATCGAACCGCAGAATATTGCACTGACAAACGGCAGTCAGAGCGCGTTTTTCTACTTGTTTAACCTTTTCGCAGGACGTCGCGCCGACGGCACCACCAAAAAAGTATTGTTCCCGCTGGCACCGGAGTATATCGGCTACGCCGATTCCGGTCTGGAAGAGGATCTGTTCGTCTCCGCGCGCCCGAACATTGAGCTGCTGCCGGAAGGTCAGTTCAAATACCACGTCGATTTTGAACATCTGCACATTGGTGAAGAGACGGGCATGATCTGCGTATCACGTCCAACCAACCCAACGGGCAACGTCATCACCGACGACGAGCTGATGAAACTGGATGCGCTGGCAAATCAGCATGGCATCCCGCTGGTGATCGATAACGCCTATGGCGTGCCGTTCCCGGGTATTATCTTCAGCGAAGCACGTCCGCTGTGGAACCCGAACATCGTCCTGTGTATGAGCCTCTCCAAGCTCGGCCTGCCGGGCAGCCGCTGCGGGATCATCGTCGCCAATGAAAAAATCATCACCGCCATTACCAACATGAACGGCATTATCAGCCTTTCTCCTGGCGGTATTGGCCCGGCGATGATGTGCGAAATGATTAAACGCAACGATCTGCTGCGCCTGCCTAATGACGTGATTAAGCCGTTCTATTATCAGCGCGTTCAGGAGACGATTGCCATACTTCGCCGCTATTTACCGGAAGAACGCTGCCTGATCCACAAACCTGAAGGGGCAATTTTCCTGTGGTTGTGGTTTAAAGATCTGCCGATCACCACCGAGCTGCTTTACCAGCGCCTGAAGAAGCGAGGCGTATTGATGGTGCCGGGTGATTACTTCTTCCCGGGGCTGGACAAGCCGTGGCCGCATACGCATCAATGTATGCGTATGAACTACGTGCCCGATCCGGAAAAAATCGAAGCCGGGGTGAAAATTCTCGCCGAAGAGATCGAATTCGCCTGGCGCGAAGACGCCCAGTAAGAACCTACGCCAGATGACGCAACCGCTCGGTGCGTAATCTGGCGGGATCGACACAGCTCAGCGCGTGGGTCGGACAGGCTTCCACACAGGCCGGTCCGTCCGCGCGATGCGCGCATAAATCGCATTTCAGCGCCTGAAGCGTATCTCCTGCCCATTGCACCTGCATCGCCCCAAACGGGCACGCCACCATACAGCGTTTACACCCAATACACCGCGCCTGCTCAACCTGCCAGGCTCCCTCGCCACGGCGAATCGCCTGCGTTGGGCAGACATTCGCGCAAGGGGCATCTTCACACTGATGGCAACCCACCGCCGTGGTGAAAGCGTCCCCTTTGACTACCCGAATGCGGGGCGTAAAGGCGTCTGTTGAGATGGCGTCCTGATGCGACACGACACACGCCACTTCGCAGGTGCGACAGCCGATGCATTTTGCCGAATCCGCCATGATGAACCGGTTCATCTGTTATCCCTCGCGCACGTTAAAACCCAGCTCTCTGGAGATCGCGTCCGCCGTTTCACGCAGAGGTGTAAGCAGATTTTTTTCGCCAATCTGCTTCATGCGGGAGGTCGACAGCGAAATTGAGATCGCATACGGCACGCGGCCATGAATATCAAACACCGGCACCGCGATACAGGAGACCCCCAGCTCGTTCTCTTCTTTGTCCATCGCCATACTGTGCTCGCGGATTTCCGCCAGCTCGTCATACATCGCGCTCAGTTCAGTGATGGTGTTGCGGGTCAGCGGCTGGATCTGATCCCGGTGGCTTTCCCAGTAGCTCGCCACATAGTCCTGGTGACCGAATGCCATGTAGATCTTGCCCATTGCCGAACAGTAAAGCGGCATATGCTGGCCGATATAGGCACGCGTGCGCAGCATACCGGTGGTCGGCTCAAGCTTATAAATCAGGATCGCGTGATCGTCTTCGCGGCTGGAGAAGTTCACCGTCTCGCCGGTGGCGATATTCAGCGCCTCAAGATGCGGAGCAGCCACGTGGATGATGTTCAGCGACGACAGCGCCTTTTGCCCGACGGCGATAAATTTGGTGGTCAGGCGATAGCTGCCCGCCGCCGGTGCCGGGGTGACGTACCCGCACGACTGCAATCCCTGCAGTAACCGGTGCACGGTGCTTTTATTCAGCCCGGCCAGTTCCGATAAATGGGCCAGAGGACAGCCGTTCGGATAGTTACTGAGGATCTCAATCAGCATCAGACCGCGAAACAAGCTCTGGCTACCTGCTGGCCTCTCTTTTTCTTGCGTCATGTCGCTCTCTTTCATGCTCATCCCATGGCTCCTTTTTATCGCGCCCTGATGGTAGCGCAAAGTGTGGTTCAGTTCACGATCTCAACAGAAAAAACACAACCAGTTGATTTTAATCGATTTTGAAAATCATGAATGTCGTTGATCTGGCAAAATTTGATCGCTATATTTGAAATCAGATTTCGCATAGTGAAATTTAGCGATAAAAAAGCACTCGCACTTGCCCCTACGAAGAACAGGAGAACAGGGATGAAAGTGACATTCGAAGAGTTGAAAGCAGCGTTCAATCGGGTTCTGCTCGATCGCGGTGTAAAAGCAGAAACGGCGGATGCCTGCGCGGAGATGTTTGCCCGCACCACGGAATCTGGCGTCTATTCCCACGGCGTGAACCGCTTCCCGCGTTTTATTCAGCAACTGGACGCGGGCGACATCATTCCTGATGCCCAGCCAAAACGGGTGACCACATTAGGGGCCATCGAACAGTGGGATGCCCAACGCGCCATCGGTAACCTGACGGCGAAAAAAATGATGGATCGCGCCACCGAACTGGCCTCCGATCACGGTATCGGTCTGGTTGCGCTGCGTAACGCTAACCACTGGATGCGCGGGGGGAGCTACGGCTGGCAAGCCGCAGAGAAGGGCTACATCGGGATCTGCTGGACCAACTCCATTGCGGTGATGCCCGCGTGGGGGTCAAAAGAATGTTGCATCGGCACCAACCCGCTGATCGTGGCGATCCCCTCCTCCCCAATCACCATGGTCGATATGTCGATGTCGATGTTCTCCTACGGCATGCTGGAAGTGAACCGACTGGCCGGACGCACGTTACCGGTCGACGGCGGATTCGACGACGAGGGCAATTTGACCAAAGAGCCTGGCGCGATTGAGAAAAACCGCCGTATTCTGCCGATGGGCTACTGGAAAGGTTCCGGCTTATCGATTGTGCTCGACATGATCGCCACCCTGCTCTCTAACGGCGCCTCCGTGGCGGAAGTTACCCAGGACAACAGCGACGAGTATGGCGTGTCGCAGATCTTTATCGCCATCGAGGTCGACCGCCTGATCGACGGCCCAACCCGCGATGCCAAACTGCAGCGTATTATGGACTTCATCACCACCGCCGAGCGGGCAGACGAAAACGTCGCAGTCCGTCTGCCGGGGCACGAATTTACGCGACTGCTTGAAGAGAACCGCCGCAACGGCATCACCATTGACGACAGCGTGTGGGCGAAAATCCAGGCGCTGTAAGGAGTGGGCCATGATATTCGGACATATTTCACAGCCAAATCCGTGTCGCCTGCCGCGGGCGATTGAAAAAGCGTTAGATTTTCTGCGTACCACGGATTTCAGCATGCTAAAACCGGGTGTCGTTGAAATTGAGGGGCGCAACCTCTTTGCCCAGATCCTCGACCTGACCACCAAAGAGCCGCATGAGAATCGCCCCGAAGTGCATCGCCGCTATCTTGATATTCAATTTCTGGCGTGGGGTGAAGAAAAAATCGGTATTGCTATCGATACCGGAAATAACAACATCAGCGAATCATTACTGGAACAACGGGATATTATTTTTTATCACAACAGTGAAAATGAATCGTTCATCGAAATGATACCCGGCAGTTACGCCATATTTTTCCCGCAGGATGTACACCGTCCTGCCTGTATTAAAAACAAGGAAACTGCAATTCGCAAAATTGTGGTGAAAGTGGCAATCAGCGAATTAGATTAATTTTCTGATATACCCTAAATAATTCGAGTTGCAGGAAGGCGGCAAGAGAGTGAATCTCCAGGAGCTTACATAAGTAAGTGACTGGAGTGAACGAGCGCAGCCAACGCACATGCAACTTGAAGTATGACGGGTATAAATACAGGAACGCGAAATGACCAATACCGGTTTTATTATTGGTGCGTACCCCTGCGCACCCTCGTTTCACCAGAAAGGGGAACAAGAAGAACAAACCTTCTGGCGGGAACTTTCTGACACGCCACACATTCGCGGGCTGGAACAACCCTGCCTTGAACATCTCCATCCTTATGGGGATGAATGGCTGTTCCGCCATACGCCGGGAGACTGGCAAATCGTCGTCACGGCAGTGATGGAAACCATGCGCCGCCGCGGCACAAACGGTGCGTTTGGCCTGGCGTCTGCTGACGAAGAACAGCGTAAAGCGTGTGTGGAATATTACCGCCATCTGCAGCAGAAGATTGCTGCCGTTAACGCCCGTTTTCCTGGAAAGGTGATCGCTCTGGAAATGCAGGCCGCACCGCAGGCGGGCAATGCTTCAGTCGAGCAGGCTATCGAGGCGTTCGCCCGTTCCATTCGTGAAATCGCGGGCTGGGACTGGTCCTGCGATCTGGTGCTTGAACACTGCGATGCCATGACCGGTCCCGCACCGCGTAAGGGATTTTTACCCTTAGAGCAGGTGCTGGAGGTGATAAAAGAGACGGATATCAGCGTCTGTATTAACTGGGCGCGCTCAGCCATTGAAGGGCGCAACACCACGCTTCCGGTTGAGCACGTTCAGACCGCCCTTCAGGCCGGAAAACTGGCCGCGCTAATGTTCTCCGGCACCACCATCCGCGGAGAGTACGGTGAATGGCAGGATCTGCACGCACCGTTTTCATCGTACTGTGCCGACAGTTTGCTGACCACTGAACATGCAAAAGCACTCTTTACTGCGGCGAGCGCCGCAACATTGAAATTTTCCGGTATTAAATTACTGGAAATAAATGCTAATGCTGATATCAGCCATCGCATCGCTATTTTGCGCGACGGCATTAGCCAAATGAAAAAAGCAACGCAATAACAATAAAAAATCTTATTCCGGTTACCTACACTGAGATATTAAATATGAATACGTCTACTCAAGCTCTACATGCGGACATTCCGCGCCAGCGCTGGCTAAGAATTATTCCCCCGATTCTTATCGCCTGCATTATTTCTTATATGGACCGTGTGAATATTGCTTTTGCCATGCCCGGCGGTATGGATGAAGAGTTAGGTATTTCTGCCACCATGGCAGGCCTGGCGGGTGGGATCTTCTTTATTGGCTATCTGTTTTTGCAGGTGCCTGGCGGCAAGATTGCCGTTCATGGTAGCGGGAAGAAATTTATCGGCTGGTCGCTGGTCGCCTGGGCGGTGATTTCGGTCCTGACCGGGCTCGTCACCAGTCAGTATCAACTGCTGGTGCTGCGTTTTTTACTCGGGGTAGCAGAAGGCGGAATGCTGCCGGTTGTGCTGACGATGATCAGTAACTGGTTCCCTGACGCCGAACGCGGTCGTGCCAATGCGATTGTAATTATGTTCGTCCCCATTGCCGGGATCATCACCGCGCCCCTGTCGGGCTGGATTATTACCGCACTCGACTGGCGCTGGTTGTTCATCATTGAAGGGCTGATGTCCATCGTTGTACTGGTGCTGTGGGCCTTCACGGTGTACGACCGCCCGCAGGAAGCACGCTGGATTTCTGAAGCGGAAAAAAACTATCTGGTCAAAACCCTGGCCGCAGAACAGCAGGCCATTGCCGGTAAAGAGGTGAAAAACGCCTCGCTGAGCGCGGTGCTGTCCGACAAAACCATGTGGCAGCTGATTGCCCTGAACTTCTTCTACCAGACCGGCATTTACGGTTACACCCTCTGGCTACCCACCATTCTCAAAGAGCTCACGCACACCAGCATCGGCCAGGTAGGCGTGCTCGCGATCCTGCCTTATATCGGGGCCATTGCGGGTATGTTCCTCTTCTCTTCGCTCTCTGACCGTACCGGTAAGCGCAAGCTGTTTGTCTCCCTGCCGCTGATTGGTTTTGCGCTCTGCATGTTCCTCTCCGTGGCTCTGAAAGAGCATACCTGGCTGGCCTACGCCGCGCTGGTGGGGTGTGGGTTCTTCCTGCAGTCGGCGGCGGGCGTGTTCTGGACCATTCCGGCACGCCTGTTCAGCGCGGAGATGGCAGGCGGTGCGCGGGGGGTAATTAACGCCCTGGGTAACCTCGGCGGGTTCTGTGGCCCTTATGCGGTCGGCGTGCTGATCACCTTGTACAGCAAAGATGCGGGCGTTTACTGCCTGGCGGTGTCACTGGCACTGGCCTCTCTGCTGGCCCTGCTTCTACCGGCGAAGTGCGATGCCGGTGCGGAGCCTAACCCTACGGTGAATCCGCATAAGCGTGCGGCCTGATGCCCTCACCCCAGCCCTCTCCCACGGGGAGAGGGAGAAAACCGAACGGTAGGCCGGGTAAGCGTAGCGCCACCCGGCAAAAAGTGAGATGACGATGATTGAAAAAGAACCCTTCTGGCTGGGTATCGATTGTGGCGGTACTTATCTGAAAGCCGGTTTATACACCCGCGAGGGCAAAGAGGTCTGTATTGAACGCCGCACGGTTGCCACGCTCAGCCCGCGAGCAGGCTATGCGGAGCGGGACATGAACCAGCTGTGGCAGCAGTGTCACACTACCGTCGCTCTTCTGCTCAACAACGCCCGGGTTAGCGGCGAGCAGATCAAAGGCGTGGGCATTTCAGCGCAGGGCAAGGGGCTGTTTCTTCTCGATAAACAGGATCGTCCTCTGGGCAATGCGATGCTCTCCTCAGACCGTCGGGCACTGGACATCGTGCAGCGCTGGCAGCAGGACGGTATTCCCGAAAAACTCTATCCGCACACGCGACAGACGCTCTGGACCGGGCATCCGGCCTCTCTTCTGCGCTGGGTCAAAGAGAATGAGCCACAACGCTATCAGCAGATTGGCTGCGTGATGATGGCGCACGACTACCTGCGCTGGTGCCTCACCGGCGTAAAAGGCTGCGAAGAGAGCAACATCTCTGAATCCAATCTCTACAACATGAACACCGGCGAGTACGATCCGCAGCTCACGCGCTGGCTGGGTATCAGTGAAATCGACAACGCTCTGCCACCCGTTGTCGGTTCAGCAGAAATCTGCGGGGAAATCACCGCTCAGGCTGCCGCACTTACCGGTCTCGCGGCGGGAACCCCCGTCGTTGGTGGGCTGTTTGATGTGGTTTCCACCGCGATCTGTGCCGGACTGCACGACGAACATACGCTGAACGCCGTCATGGGCACCTGGGCCGTCACCAGCGGGATTGCCAATGCGCTTCGGGACGACGAACCGCATCCCTATGTCTATGGGCGTTACGTCCACCCGCAGCAGTACATTGTCCACGAAGCCAGCCCCACCTCTTCCGGCAACCTTGAGTGGTTGACCGCCCAGTGGGGAGAAATGTCTTTCAGTGAGATCAACCGCGCCGTGGCCAGCCTGCCGAAAGCCGAAAGCGATCTGTTATTTCTGCCGTTTCTCTATGGCAGCAACGCCGGGCTGGAGATGACGAGCGGTTTCTACGGCATGCAGGCGCTGCATACTCGCGCGCATCTTTTACAGGCAGTTTACGAAGGCGTGGTGTTCAGCCATATGACCCATCTAAACCGCATGCTCGAACGCTTTACCGACGTACAGGCACTGCGCGTCACCGGCGGCCCGACCCACTCTGACGTATGGATGCAGATGCTGGCGGATGTCAGCGGTCTGGCGATTGCGCTCCCGCAGGTGGAAGAGACTGGCTGTTCCGGCGCGGCGCTGGCCGCCCTGGTCGGCACCGGCGTTTATCCCGATTTTTACGCAGCGCAGTGCGCGCTCAGACACGACATTCGGGTCATTGAACCCGACATGCACGCCCATGCGGCCTATCAGCGCAAGTATCAGCGCTACCAGTTACTGATTTCAGCACTACAGGGTTATCACGCCCGTGTTAAGGAGCACGACCTATGAGCCGACCATTACTGCAGCTGGCGCTCGACCACACCTCACTTCAGGCTGCCCAGCGCGATGTCGCCAGGCTTTCCGATCACGTCGATATTATCGAAGCGGGCACCATTTTATGTCTGACCGAAGGGCTTAACGCCGTGCGTGCGTTGCGCGAGCAGTGTCCAGGGAAAACCCTCGTGGCGGACTGGAAGGTGGCCGATGCCGGAGAAACGCTGGCAGAGCAGGTGTTTGGCGCAGGTGCGAACTGGATGACCATCATCTGCGCCGCGCCGCTGGCCACGGTTGAAAAAGGTCACGCGGTGGCGCTGCGTTGCGGTGGGGAAATTCAGATGGAGCTGTTTGGCAACTGGACGCTGGATGATGCCCGCGCCTGGCACCGCATCGGCGTGAAGCAGGCTATCTACCACCGGGGACGCGACGCGCAGGCCAGCGGTCAGCAGTGGGGTGAGGCAGATCTCGCCCGAATGAAGGCGCTCTCCGACATTGGTTTGCAGCTGTCCGTCACCGGCGGCATCACCCCGGCCGACCTGCCGCTGTTTAAGCAGATCAACGTCAAAGCCTTTATCGCCGGTCGCGCACTGGCAGGCGCTGCCAATCCACCGCAGGTGGCCGAGGCCTTCCATTCGCAAATCCGCGACATCTGGGGAGCGTAATCATGCGTCAGCATCCGTTAGGTATTTACGAAAAAGCGCTGCCGAAATCTCTCACCTGGCCGGAGCGCCTGGTGCTGGCAAAAAGCTGTGGCTTTGATTTTGTTGAAATGTCGGTAGATGAAACGGACGAACGCCTGTCGCGCCTGGCGTGGAGCACCACACAGCGTGCATCGCTGGTGGAAGCGATGCTGGAGACCGGTGTGTCGATCCCCTCCATGTGCCTGTCTGCCCACCGCCGCTACCCGTTTGGCAGCCGGGACGAAACCGTCCGCACCCGCGCCCGGGAGATCATGTCCAGCGCCATTAAACTGGCGCGTGATTTGGGTATTCGCACCATCCAGCTGGCCGGGTATGACGTGTATTACGAAGAGCATGATGAAGGCACCCGGCAACGCTTCGCCGAAGGGCTGGCATGGGCAGTCGAGCAGGCCGCCGCCGCGCAGGTGATGGTGGCCGTTGAGATCATGGACACCGCGTTTATGAACTCCATCAGCAAATGGAAAAAGTGGGACGAGATGCTGGCCTCGCCGTGGTTTAGCGTTTACCCGGATGTCGGCAACCTCAGCGCGTGGGGTAACGATGTGGCCGCCGAACTGACGCTGGGCATTGACCGCATCGCGGCAATTCACCTGAAAGATACCCAGCCCGTCACGGCACAAAGCCCAGGACAGTTCCGCGACGTGCCGTTTGGCGAGGGCTGCGTCGATTTCGTTGGCGTGTTTAATACCCTCAATAAGCTGAACTACCGCGGCGCGTTTCTGATTGAAATGTGGACCGAAAAAGCAAAAGAGCCGGTGCTGGAGATTATCCAGGCGCGCCGCTGGATTGAAGCCCGTATGCAGGAAGGAGGCATGACATGTTAGAACAACTCAAAGCCGAGGTGCTGGCAGCCAACCTGGCACTGCCCGCCCACCAGCTGGTGACCTTCACCTGGGGTAACGTCAGCGCGGTGGATCGCGACAGCGGTCTGATGGTGATCAAACCGTCCGGCGTGGAGTATGACGTGATGACGGCGGAGGATATGGTGCTGGTGAATATCGCCACCGGTGAGGTGGTCGAGGGCAGCATGAAACCGTCGTCAGACACGCCTACCCATCTTGCGCTGTACCGTCGCTACCCGGAGATTGGCGGCATCGTCCATACCCATTCCCGCCATGCCACCATCTGGTCTCAGGCAGGTCAGGATCTGCCCGCATGGGGCACGACGCACGCGGACTACTTCTACGGCGCGATCCCCTGCACGCGGCGGATGACCACGGCGGAGATCGCAGGAGACTACGAGTATCAGACCGGTGAAGTGATCATCAAAACCTTTGAAGAGCGCGACATCAGCCCCATGCAGATCCCGGCAGTGCTGGTGCACTCCCACGGCCCGTTCGCCTGGGGTAAAGATGCCGCCGATGCGGTACACAACGCCGTGGTGCTGGAAGAGTGCGCGTACATGGGCCTGTTTTCGCGCCAGCTTGCGCCGCAGCTTCCGGTTATGCAGCAGGAACTGCTCGACAAACATTATCTGCGCAAGCACGGTGCGCATGCCTATTACGGGCAGTGATCAACCGGAATTAATGTGTTCCTTACAGTACCGCCGTTTCCAGACGGCGGGTGTTAACCCGGTATGCTTCGAAAATATCTGCCGGAAGTACCCCACGTCGTTAAAACCGCAGCGGGTGGCCACTTCCGTTAATGACGCTGAGTCATTCAGCAGCATTTTTTCTGCCGCCCTGACGCGCTGGCGATGAATCGCCCCCGTCAGGGTTAAATGAAATGTCCGACGAAACACGCGCCCGAGGTAATCGGCATTACAGTGCAGAGATTTTGCCAGCAGCGAGGTGGAGAGCGGTAAATGAAACTGCGTGCGAATAAGCTGTTTTGCCTTCCAGGCCAGAGCTGCACCGGCCTCATCGGGGCGGTCCTCATACCCTGCTGAGAGGGATATTTGCTGCAAAATCAGTAGCAAAAGCATTTCCAGCGCTACGCTGCGCTGTAATTTTTCCTGCTCGCTGAGGAACTGGCGAAAAAGCGCAATCACCGACGGGACATCCCTCACGCAGCAATGTTGTTCAATGGTCAGCGGAGAAGCCTCCGGCAAAGCAGAAGGCCCAGGTTTCACCTCAAAATGCAGCCAGTAAAATCGCAGATCGGCCGGAAAATCTTCTGTACCCACATGCCGCCGCTTCGGCCAGAGCAATAAACTCTCCCCCGCCTTCACCTCAAAAAGACGGTTCTCCTCCTGGATCGTTAATGTCCCCTTTTCGACGAAAATGATTTCCCACGACGTTAATTTACGCGCCGGGTGGCGACCCACGCCCCGCGAAATAAACAATCCGCCGTTTTGCACTTTAATCGGAAGCGCTATGGATAATTCGAGCATGGATATTCACCATTCCGCTTTTATTGCCGCATTTAATTGACTTATCCATTGATTATTAACAATTAACGTTATAGCTGCCCGATCAAACTCACACTTTCTTCATCAGGTCGGAATCGTCATCTTTTTATACTTTTCCCTTCCCTTGTTGCCCTTTGCGTTCAGTGCAGAATGAATGAGGTACCTTGCACAAATACGATAAAAATCGATTACCGAGGAGTTATCTCATGACTTCCACACCGATTACCGAGTCTGACGTTGCACAACGGGTAAGAGAAGAACGTTTGTCCGTTCGCGAAAAAATTGGCTACGGCCTGGGCGACGCGGGCGGCACGGTCATTACCTGCCTGATAATGAATTTCCTGACCTTTTTCTATACCGATATTTTTGGCCTGACCCCGGCGCTTGTCGGCACGCTGTTTATTGCCCTGCGCGTATTTGACGCGATTTCTGACCCTGTCATGGGCGTGATTGCCGACCGCACCCAAAGCCGATGGGGGCGCTTTCGTCCCTGGCAGCTGTGGGTGGCATTCCCTATTGGCATCATCGGCGTGCTGACCTTCACCGTACCTGAAGCCAGCATGGGCGTGAAGATTGCGTGGGCATTCGGCACCTACCTGCTGCTGTCCGTCGGCTATACCGCCATCAACGTGCCCTACTGCGCGCTGATCAACACCATGACCACCCGCCACAGCGAGGTCATTTCCTGCCAGTCATGGCGCTTTGTGCTGTGCGGCGTTGCGGGATTTTTGGTCTCCGTCGGCCTGCCGTGGCTGGTGGCAGCGCTGGGGCAAGGCAACGCCGCCCGGGGTTATCAGCTGGGCGTTGGCGTCCTGTGCACCCTCGCTGTGGTGATGTTTCTCTGCTGCTTCTTCTGGGTCCGTGAACGCGTCCCACTGGCGCTGATGGGTAAATTCACCCTGCGCGAACACCTGGCAGGGCTGCGTAAAAATGACCAGCTGCTGCTGATGCTGGTGATGTCGTTTTTGCTGATCAACGTCTTCAATATCCGTGGTGGCGGATACATGTACTTCATCACCTATGTGCTTCAGGGCAGCACCGCCTACACCTCGCTGTTTTTCACCATGGTGACCTTCGCAGCGATCCTTGGGGCGGTGATCGTCAGCCCCCTCTCTCGCCGTGTTGATACGGTCAAACTCTACTACTACACCAACCTGGTGCTCGCCGCGATCGCGGCTGGCATGTGGTTCCTGCCCGGCGGCCCGGCGCATCAGACGCTCTGGCTGATCGTAATTCTGAGTAACGGCGTCATCCTGGGCTTTACCCTGCCGCTGCACTTCTCGCTGATGGCTTTTGCCGACGACTACGGCGAGTGGAAGACCGGCGTGCGATCGTCGGGCATGAACTTCGCCTTCAACCTGTTTTTCATCAAGCTGGCGTGGGCCTCCAGCGCCGGGATCATCAGCCTGGTGTTTATCGCCGTCGCCTATCAGCCGGGAGCGGGTAACCAGACGCCCGCCTCGCTGCAGGGCATTACCGCCATGGAGACGCTGCTCCCTGCCCTTTTCCACCTGCTGCTGGCGGTCTCAATCCGCTGGTGCAGACTCAACAATCCGATGATGTCGCGCATTGCCACCGATTTGCGCCAGCGTCATGTACCGTCCTGAGGAGAACGTGATGTCCATAATGGAAGCCGACCTGCATAACCTGAAAATCAACGATCCGTTTCTTGGCCAGTATCAGCGGCTGGTGCGTGATGTGGTCATCCCCTATCAGTGGGATGCGCTCAACGATCGCGTGGCAGAAGCCGAGCCCAGTCATGCCATCACCAACTTCCGCATTGCGGCAGGTCTTGAAGAAGGTGAGTTCTACGGCATGGTATTTCAGGACAGTGACGTGGCGAAATGGCTGGAAGCCGTGGCGTGGTCGCTGTGTCAGAAACCCGATGCTGAACTGGAAAAAACCGCCGATGAGGTGATTGAACTGATCGCCGCGGCGCAGTGTGAAGATGGTTATCTCAATACGTACTTCACCGTCAAAGCGCCCGACGAACGCTGGACAAATCTGGCCGAGTGCCACGAGCTTTACTGCGCGGGGCATATGATCGAAGCTGGCGTGGCGTATTTTCAGGGCACCGGAAAACGCCGACTGCTGGAGGTGGTGTGTAAACTGGCAGATCATATCGACACCGTTTTCGGCCCCCGGGAAGGCCAGCTTCACGGCTATCCGGGCCACCCGGAAATCGAGCTGGCGCTGATGCGGCTGTACGACGTTACTGAGGAGCCACGCTACCTGAACCTGGTGAAATACTTCATCGAGGCGCGCGGTACGCAGCCTCACTTCTATGATATCGAATACGAGAAGCGCGGCAGAACATCGTACTGGCACACCTACGGCCCGGCATGGATGGTCAAGGACAAAGCTTACAGCCAGGCGCATCAACCGCTTGCTGAACAACAAACAGCGATTGGCCATGCGGTGCGTTTTGTCTACCTGATGGCGGGTATGGCACACCTGGCTCGTCTGAGCAAAGACGACGCAAAACGTCAGGACTGCTTACGCCTGTGGAACAACATGGCGCAGCGCCAGTTGTACATTACCGGCGGGATTGGTTCGCAAAGTAGCGGTGAAGCCTTCAGCAGCGATTACGATCTGCCCAACGATACGGTGTATGCCGAAAGCTGCGCCTCGATTGGCCTGATGATGTTTGCCCGTCGGATGCTGGAGATGGAAGCGGATAGCCGCTACGCCGACGTGATGGAGCGCGCCCTGTACAACACGGTGCTGGGCGGCATGGCGCTGGACGGTAAGCATTTCTTCTATGTTAACCCGCTGGAAGTGCACCCCAGGACGCTGGCCTTTAACCACATCTATGACCACGTCAAACCGGTTCGTCAGCGCTGGTTCGGCTGCGCCTGTTGCCCGCCGAATATCGCCCGCGTGCTGACGTCGCTGGGGCATTACATTTACACCGTTCGCCCGGATGCGCTTTTCATTAATCTCTACGTAGGGAATGAGGTCACCCTCCCTGTGGGCGATGAGACGCTTAAGCTGCGGATCAGCGGTAATTATCCGTGGCAGGAAGAGGTCAACATTGAGATCGCCTCGCCCGTACCGGTGACGCACACCCTGGCCCTGCGACTGCCGGACTGGTGCGCAAATCCTCACGTGTCGCTGAACGGAGAAGGCATGACGGGCGAGGTATCACGGGGCTATCTTCACCTCACCCGTCGCTGGCAGGAGGGCGATACGCTCACGCTAACCTTACCGATGCCGGTCCGCCGCGTGTACGGTCACCCACAGGTTCGTCAGCAGGCCGGAAAGGTCGCGCTGCAGCGCGGTCCGCTGGTCTACTGCCTGGAAGAAGCCGACAACGGCGCCAACCTGCATAATCTTGCCCTGCCTGCCAACAGTGAATTCCGGGTTTTCGAGGGTAAAGGAATTTTCGCTCATAAGATGCTGATTCAGGCGGAAGGTGTCACGCATGACGCCGCAGAAGCGGGATCGGAGGCGTTATGGCAGTACGACCGTCCTGCGGTGCAACGTCAACCCAAAACGTTGACCTTTATTCCGTGGTTTAGCTGGGCTAACCGGGGAGAAGGGGAAATGCGCATTTGGGTGGATGAGGACTGAATATCTGCGGCCTGATGCCCTCACCCCAACCCTCTCCCACGGGAGAGGGATCGTTAAGGCAGCACGCGACGCGCTGCCTCAGCAAGAAAAGCGCTTCGGTTACTAAACTGCGGATGCTCATTCACAAAAGAATCAATTTTCACCAGCAATCGACGAGGCAGGGTGATATTGATACGCTCGGCCTTACCGTCGAATTGCTTCATATTGATATCTACAAGCAACCATTGTCCGCCGATAAAATCACCCGGTGTGGCTTCAAGATGTGCTTCAACATTGCCAGGGAGAGGTAACTCTTCATCCATTTCAAATAGCGCTTCGAAGTGAGCTGTCAGTGCATCACGTGCATCCTGAAAAGCATCATCCAGAGAATTGCCGGCAAAAAAACAACCAGGAACGTCAGGAAAAAAACCGCTGGCGCTACCGTCGGGATCAGAATGAATGTAAGCCGGATAAAACATAACTACTCCTGATATCAGTGTTTGATTCCCGCCTGCCGCCAGATTTGCGCGAGGGTGCCGGGTTTTATGTCCTTTTTGGGATGTGGAACGGTCACCAACCCCGCATGTACTGGGTGGCGAAACTGATGATGGCTTCCTTTCGTTCTTACACATTTCCAGCCATGCCTGACCAGAACAGTAATGACATCCGCACTTTTCACATTCCAATCCTTCCATGATTATACACATCATACACACCATCGCTACTGGTGCAGATGACAATAGACGAAAGGAAATGCAAACGCAGCCGGGTTTTGTCTGAACAGGAAGGAGCAACGCAAAAAGAAAGGCTGAACAGGTAAATTGCAGATCAAAATACAGGCGCTATCACAACGCCGGGTAAGGCGAAGCCGCCACCCGGCTTTACAGCATCAGAAGCGCCAGCTCAGCCCGGTCATCAGCGCGAAGCTGTCGTCGCGGTCGATCATCGGGCTGTTCTTCACGTCGTCAGGCAATACGGTATAAACCGCGCTGGCGTTAAGGAACAGGTTCTGGGTTAACTGATATTTTGCCGCCAAACCCACGTATGGCGTCCAGCTGTCACCGGCGGTGTATTCATTGAGACCTGAGCGGCGAGACTCGCTGCCGGAAACCCCGTAGTAGTAGTCGTTATAGCTCTCGTCACTGTAGAAAATGCCCACAGATGGCGTCAGCGTGAGGCGTTCCATGCGGATGGGGCGGAAGTACGAAATCTCACCGACTACGCCACCGCTTTCATCCATCGCATCGCCGGAAACGGCCATTTTCAGCGAACCCCAGTTTTCATGGCGGTAATAGGCGCCACCCAGGAAAGCAGACGCTTTACGCTCATCCAGATGTTTCATCTGAGGGTCGTCGTTATCGTCGGGATCAAAATGCAGCGGCATCCACGACGCGGTCAGGCTAAATTCATTTTTTTCGTCTTTCCACAGGATCCATCCACCTGTGGTCTGGCGCACATAGAATCGGTCACCTTCATAGCTAATTAACGGAACCGCGGTGGTATTTTCATTATACCCTTTATAAGGTGACTCATTAAATACAGCCCCCGCGCCAAGTGAAAAGTCACCGGCCATTGCGGATGAGGTCGCAAATAACGTGGCAGCGATGAGTAAATTGTTTTTAATAGTCATTCCATGTAATCCATTTAAACGCCGAACAAGCGAGGCGAATAATAATGGTTACAAATTTGCGTATGCAACGCCGCTGTTTATATAATATTATATATAAAATCATATAGATGGGTGGGCATGATGAATAAATTACAACTAAAACCCCGTGAATTAAAAATAATTTCCGTCATCGCCGCTACCCACAGCATTGGTGACGCCGCCGCCCTGCTGGGCATGGCACAGGCCAACGTCAGTAAATATCTCTCTGATTTTGAAACACGAGTCGGTCTCAAGGTCTTTGAGCGCACCACCCGTCAGCTTGCGCTAACGCAGTTTGGTGAGGCCTTGCTTCCTTACGTGAACGCCACGCTGGATAAAAATAGTCAGCTTATTAATTTTATTGCCGATTATAAGCATGAAAAGCGTGGAAAGGTGACGATTTACGCCCCGACAGGCATCGTGACCTATCTCTCTCGTCATGTGATCCACCAGATAAAAGATATTGGCGATATTCGTATTTCGCTGAAAACATACAATCTGGATCGCAATGAATTTTCTGAGGGGGTGACCTTTCCGGATGACTGCGATATTTTAATTACCTATGCTCAGCCGAAAGATGAAAGTCTGGTCGCAAGTGTATTAACCCAATATTCCGTTACCGCCTTCGCGACCGAGGAGTATTTAAATCAGCACCCGTTAAACGGCCCGGAAGATTTAATTCATCACTCCTGTATTCTAATCGACTCCATGCTGGTGGATGATGCTAACATCTGGCGGTTCCGCGTTCATGGCAGTGATGATGTACAGGATTACCGGGTTACCGGGAATTATATTTGCGACAATACGCAAACTGCCCTGGAGCTGGCGAGGAATAATCTCGGTATCGTCTTTGCGCCGAAAGAGAGCCTGAGAAAAGAGTTAAAAAACGGTTCACTGGTTCCCTGCTTCCCGCATCAGGAAGAGTGGTGGCTGGATCTGACGGCCATCTTCCGCAAGCGTGAATACCAGCCATGGCGCGTGCAATATGTTCTGGATGGCGTCCTGAATAATCTTCGCCAGCAAATAGCTCAGGCCGCCCACGGACGGCCTGAGCTGGATGACTAGAACAGCCCCAGCGGTTTATCGGAGTAGCTGACCAGCAGGCATTTCGTCTGCTGATAATGCTCCAGCATCATTTTGTGCGTTTCACGCCCGATGCCTGACTGCTTATAGCCCCCAAAGGCCGCGTGCGCCGGGTAGGCGTGATAACAGTTGGTCCATACGCGTCCGGCCTGGATCCCCCGGCCCATTTTATACGCCAGATTGCCGTTGCGGCTCCAGACGCCTGCCCCCAGGCCATACGGCGTATCGTTGGCAATCTCCAGCGCCTCCTCCATCGTTTTGAAGGTGGTCACGGCCAGCACCGGTCCAAAAATTTCCTCCTGGAAAACGCGCATATTGTTTTTGCCAGACAGAATGGTCGGCTCAAGGTAATACCCTTCCTGCAGATCGCCACCGAGCACTTTACGGCGTCCACCGGTGAGGACATCCGCCCCTTCTTTTTTGCCGATATCAATGTAATTAAGGATGGTTTCCAGCTGTCCATGCGACACCTGTGCGCCCATCTGCGTCACGTTATCTAGCGGGTTACCGCTGCGGATCGACTCCACGCGGCGAATGGCCCGTTCCATAAAGCGCTCATAGATGGACTCCTGCACCAGCGCGCGGCTTGGGCAGGTGCAGACTTCGCCCTGGTTAAAGGCAAACAGCGCAAACCCTTCCAGCGCTTTATCGAAGAAGGCGTCCTCTTCCGCCATTACGTCCTCGAAGAAGATGTTCGGGGATTTTCCGCCCAGCTCCAGCGTCACCGGAATGATGTTCTGGGTGGCGTACTGCATAATCTGCTGACCCACTTCCGTCGAGCCGGTAAACGCCACTTTGGCGATGCGTTTTGAGGTCGCCAGATATTCCCCAATCTCCCCCCCGGCCCCGTTGACCACGTTAATCACCCCCGGGGGCAGCAGGTCACCGATAATGTCCATCAGCAGCAGTACTGAAAGCGGCGTTAAGCGGGCCGGTTTCAGCACAATGCAGTTCCCGGCCGCCAGCGCGGGCGCCATTTTCCAGCTCGCCATCAGCAACGGGAAGTTCCACGGGATAATCTGCCCCACCACGCCCAGCGGCTCGTGGAAGTGATACGCCACGGTGTCGCTATCGACTTCACTGATTCCCCCCTCCTGAGCACGAATACAGGAGGCAAAATAGCGGAAGTGGTCAATCGCCAGCGGCACATCGGCCGCCATCGTTTCACGGATCGGCTTGCCGTTATCCCAGGTTTCTGCCGTCGCCAGCAGCTCAAGATTTTGCTCCATCCGGTCGGCAATTTTGAACAGGATCGCCGCCCTGTCCTGCACGGAAGTCTGTCCCCATTTATCTTTGGCTTTATGCGCCGCATCCAGCGCCAGATCGATATCGCGCTTGCCTGAGCTGGCTATCTCGCACAGCGGCTGGCCGGTGACGGGGGTCAGGTTGGAATAGTATTCGCCGTCGACGGGTGCCACCCAGTCGCCGCCAATAAAGTTGTCATAACGGGGTTTTAGCTTGAGAGGGAAACCGTACTCGCCTGGCTGAATGCGTGAAGAGGGAGGATTGTTTGTCATGACCGTCTCCTTGCTGTTGGTGTACAACAAGGGTAGTACCGGCTGGTGATTTTATCGCCAGCCGGGAGTGGTGTTTACGACAGGGGTCACGCTGTTTCTGGAAAGAGCAACGAATCCCGTAATAAATGGTCGTTACCGCGACGGCGGGTAAAACCGATGCGGTTGAAATATTCCAGGATCTGAATGGCAAGCTTTCGCCCCACGTTCAGACGATCGCGGAAATCAGCCGCACAGGTGGAGCCTCGCGCCTGATCCAGTTCGCGGATCAGGCTGGCAAACGCGACGATACGATCGTTGCGGTAATAACGATCTTTCACGATCGCAACGATGAGCCCCTGCTGCGCGGCATGGCGCAATACCTGGCGCATCACCTGCTCGTCGGTATTCGTTTCACGGGCGAGATCGCGAACCCACCAGGGCTCATCGCCAAACAGAGGGGCCGCTTTTTGCCAGATTGCCTCTTGCTCTGCGGTGAACCCGGCTTTGTGATCCGGCAGATGCAGCCAGCCGTGGTGGCTTTTGATCACGCCGCTTTCACGCATGTTTTCTATCAGCAACAGCACCAGCGCATCGTCTTCCATTGGCAGCGCCATACGACGCAGGCGCTCGCGCCCCGGGCCAGGTTCATCCTGATGCTGTTCATGGTAGGTGGCAAGCGTGTTTAACACCTTTCGCTGCCAGCACGCCGCAACCGGCGCGTTCAGCAGGTTATTACCGGCCTGGATAAAACCCGGCTGCTGGGTCAGCGGGAGGAGGCCTTCGTTGCTGAGCTGTCGTGCCCAGGCGAAGTCGGTCAGGTTCACCGCACCGCGTTCAAGATGCACCTCCAGCGCAGCCTTATCGTTACTGGTCTGCGCCAGTGCCGACAGCCACTGCAAATACTCCGGTTTACGCTTCCCGCGCCGCGGCGGGTTGAGCGTCACCACCCGCGCCCCGGCCAGCGTTTCTCGCGCCGAAATATCACGCAGCACCAGACGGTCATTATCTGCCAGCCAGAGTGGCGTATCGAAAACCAGTTCAGCGAGATCGTTTTCCAGCAGCGACACGCGCCCGGTGATATGGCTGGCCGCATGGTGGATATGCAGCGGCTGCCACTGACTGAGCGGGATATGCGTCTGCAGGAAGACAATCACCCGCTCAGACGGTTCTGGCGGCGCCTCAGACAGCAGCCAGTCGCCGCGGTTTAGCTGCGCTTTCTCCGCATCGCCGGCAATATTGAGGGCGATACGCTGCCCGGCATGGGCATGATCAACGGGCTGGTTTTGTGCATGCAACCCGCGCACCCGCATCGGCTTGTTAATACCCGTCAGCCATACGGTATCGCCCACCTTCACTTCACCACTCAGGGCGGTACCGGTCACCACCAGACCCGCACCTTTAACGGTAAACGCCCTGTCGATGGCCAGACGAAAGCGATGATGGCTGGCATGTTCCCGCGACGAAAGCTGCTGCAAATGGTGGCGAAGTGCGTCGATCCCGCGCCCTTCTGTGGCGACTGTTTCAAACAGCGCAGCATCGGTAAAGCCATATTCGCGCAACGTGGCCTGCACCGCCTCGCGCACCTCGTTAATACGCGTCGCGTCCACACGATCGGCTTTGGTCAGCGCCACGGTTAGCTGTGGGTTGCCCGTCAACTGCAGGATCGCCAGGTGTTCACGCGTTTGCGCCATAACGCCGTCATCACAGGCCACCACCAGCAGGGCATGGTCAATACCACCGACCCCCGCCAGCATGTTGGAAAGAAACTTTTCGTGTCCGGGGACGTCAATAAAGCCCAGCACGCGGCCATCGGGCTGCGGCCAGTAGGCATAACCCAGATCGATGGTCATACCGCGCTTTTTCTCTTCCGGCAGGCGATCGGCATTCACGCCCGTGATGGCCTGCAACAAGGTGGTTTTTCCGTGGTCAACATGACCGGCGGTGGCAATAATCATTTCAACAGCATCTCCAGAAATCGCTCTTCATCTTCAAGACAGCGTAGATCCAGCCACATTCGGCCATCGTAAATTCGCCCGATAACCGGCGTAGGCAGAGCACGCCAGCGCGCAGAGAGCGCATCAAGCCTGCTGCCGCGGCCATCGCGCGGGGTGAAGGTCAGGGCCGCGCTGGGCAGCCGATCCACCGGTAACGAGCCACTGCCAATTTGCGACTGGCAGGACTCAATGCGCACGTCGAAATCGGCGTAATGCGACGCGACATTGGGCAACAGTAACTCGGCCTGCGCGCGAATCGAGGCGGCATCACGCGTTAACAGACGCAGCGTTGGCAGGCGTTCCGCCAGTTTCTCCGGGTGGAGATAGAGCCGCAGTGTCGCGTCCAGCGCGGCAAGCGTCATTTTATCGGCACGCAGGGCGCGCTTCAGCGGATGCTGCTGCAGTTTCGCAATCAATTCACGCTTACCGACGATGATCCCGGCCTGCGGCCCGCCCAGCAGCTTATCACCGGAAAAACTGACCAGGCTAACGCCCGCCGCAATCATCTCCTGCACCATCGGCTCTTTCGGCAGACCATACTGGCTCAGATCCACCAGCGAGCCGCTGCCGAGATCGGCAACGACCGGCACATTCAGCTCCTGGCCTATCGCCGACAGCTCGGCCTCTTCAACGGCTTTAGTGAACCCTTCGATATGATAATTACTGGTGTGGACCTTCATCAGCAGGGCGGTGTTTTCATTAACCGCCGCACGGTAATCTTTCGCATGGGTCCGGTTAGTGGTACCCACTTCATGCAGGGTACAGCCCGCCTGGCGCATCACGTCCGGGATGCGAAACGCGCCGCCAATCTCCACCAGCTCGCCACGCGAGACGACCACCTCTTTGCCGCTGGCGGTCGCTGCCAGCATCAACAGGACCGCCGCCGCGTTGTTATTCACAATGCAGGCATCTTCAGCACCGGTGAGCTGACAAAGCAGATCCGCCAGGGCCCGATCACGATGCCCGCGTCCTGCTCCGTCGAGATCGTACTCCAGCGTGACAGGCGAACGCATGGCCTGCGCTACGGCATCTACCGCCTCTTCCGCCTGCTGCGCACGCCCGAGATTGGTATGCAGGACAGTCCCCGTCAGGTTAATCACCGGGCGCAACGCGCTTTGCCCTTTCTCAACCAGCCTCTGTTCCAGCTCCTGCTCCCACGCCACGCACCAGCCGGGCAAGGCATTTTCTGCCTGAATATGGCGCCGGGCCTCGTCCTGAAGCAGACGTAACATCTCAACCGTCGCGGTATGGCCGAACCGCTCGACAGCGGAATGAATAAGGGGTTCTCGAAGGAGTCGGTCGGTAGCGGGGATCTGGCTGTACAGGGAGTGATGAGTAGTCATGAAAGCGCCTGGCGAGTAAATATCATCCCCCCTCCCGACGGGAGAGGGAGTTAACATGTGGAGGGATTGTACCGCCTCCTGACGCGAAGTGTTATAACCCGCGTCAAGCCTTTGGCGGTTCGGTACGGGCGAAGCTCTCGCGCTGGAAGAGCGTTTCGGCGAGCTTCACCAGCAGCGGACGGTCGACGCACCAGCCCGGAGAGACGCGACGAAAGTTGAGATAACCAATGGCGCAGGCGATAGCGATCGTCGCCAGATTCAGGCTATCCGTTGCTATTTTGCCCTCCTGGATGAGCTGCTCGCACCTGTCCAGGCTGCGGCTGATTTTCTCACGCTGGCGCAGCAGCTCCGTTTCAGACTGCTGAGCAACGGGCCTTGCCTGCTCGCGCACGGAAGTTAACGCCGCATCCATGATGCCATCGGCCAGCGCTTCAATTTGCTTCACTGCCAGGGCCGCCTTCGGATCTGCCGGTAACATGGCTGGCGCAACGCCGAGCAGCTCGATGTACTCAGCGATAATCGGGGAATCAAACCAGTATTCGCCCTCGTCCGTTACCAGCGCCGGGACTTTCCCCAGCGGGTTGTACTGCGCAACGCCGTTTTCGGCGTTATAGGGCTGTTCATTAACGAATTCAAATTCAATCCCTTTCTCCAGCAGGAGAATCGAGATCTTTCGCACGAAGGGACTGGTGTAGCTGCCGATGAGTTTCATTGCCTGATCCTTGATGCCAGAAAAAGTCAGTATGGATCAAGCGCTGAAAAAAGGGCAGGTATGCATGTCGCATTCCTGCCCGGCGAGGATTAATGATCAAGATAGAGATAGTGCATCCAGCTGGTCATGCGCAGCAGGACTTTACGCATCACCGAGACGTGCGCGAAATGGTCGGAATAGACCGCCACCTGCGCGTAAATACCGTCCGGCAACACATCAACGTCGGCGTTAGGCTCCAGTTCTATCAGCGCCTGCACGCCATCCGTTCCCGGTGTTACCGTTAGCGATTGCAGTGCCCCCTGCGCCTGATATGAGCCCCCTGGCACCACCGGCAGAATGCTGGTGAGCTTGCCGGAGAAGACCTGCCCCGGCAGGGCGTTAAACACCACTTCCGCTTCATCGCCCGGCTTCAGACGCAGCAGCGAGTTCTGACGGAACTGGGCCACAATCTGGCGTTTCTGTTCAGGAATAAAGACCATGACCGGGCGCAGCGGCAGCGCGGCGGCATACGTTCCCGGGCGAATCAGCACCTGGGTGATGTAGCCATTGCTCGGCGCACGTACCACGGTCTGATCCAGGTTGTATTTGGCTTCGGCCAGCTGGGCGCGTAAAGAGGCAATCTGCGACTGTTCGCCGTTCACCATGCTGTCTAACTGGCTTTTGATCTGCGTCTGTTCCGCCACTGAGCCTTTTACCAGCGCGTCCTGAGCCAGATAGTTCTGCCGCGCGTTGTCGATATCGCTCTCAGAGAACGGGTTTACCTTCGCCTGGCTGCCTTTGAGATAGCGCTGGTAATCTTTATACAGACGGTCCCGCTCGGCGGACACGCGCGTGGTGTTGGCTACTGCTTCCGACAGTTGCGCTTTGAGCACGTCGATATTGTGCGTCGCGGTCACCAGGTCGGCCTGCAGTCTGTCGACCCGTGCCTGATAGCGGTCCGGGTCAAGTTTAAATAACACTTCGCCTTTTTTAATAAGCTGGTTATTTTTATCAGTGACTTCGCTGACCACGCCGGTCACCTGCGGCGTAATCGGAATGGAAATAACCGCTTTTTGCGCCGTAAACGTATACGGGTGGTTATAGTTCATTAATAAAATGAGGCCCGCCACAATAAATACCCCACCTAATGTGGCGGTGGCGAGCGTCCACTGGTTGACCGGAATACGGAATATTTTAAAAATCGCCCAGGCAAACGCCACGTAGGTCAAAATAATCAACAGATCCATAATTAGCGCTCCAGCGTTTTCGTATCAGCAGTGGGCTGTACCGCTGCCAGCTTTTGTTCTAATTCGGCCACGCGTTTGGCCAGCGCATCCATACCCGGCACCTCATCAGGTTTGGTGATGTGGTTTTGCATGCCCCAACCGCGATCTTCCCGGTACAGCGTGGCCCAGATCCACAGGAACGGCCAGATGGCATGGAGCGTAAACAGGCTAATCCAGCCCGCCGTGTGGATTGCATCGGCATGGGGATGATTACGCTTTTTGGCCATGTTATAGGGGATGTCATGAATGGCGATGATTCCGTAAAACAGAACCAGAAAAACAAAAATCAATACGCCCAGCGCAAAATAGTTGAGAAACATATTCTCCTCACTTAAACAACGTCAACTCATTAAATTAATAAAACAGTACGTAACCTAATTAATTTATTTTTAAACATAAAAGGTAGACTGGTTATTTCAGAGCCGGGGAGTATCGGTTTTTATAATATCTCCATGCAAGTTTATAAACGTGTCAAAATATATCCTGAATAATATTATACTTAACCTTACATTATGAGCGTAATCCACGTTTTCGCTTTTCGCCATAGCACACATGAAAAGTGGTTTTTTAGCTTTGCGTGTTGCCCGGAACCATCGTGACGCTCATTCGTCAGGCAGAATTTGCCGCCGATCACAGCCGGAGAAATCCGTATAAAAATTTTTTGTGAATTAAATCACAACTCAGAAACAAACCCGCGACAACTAAATGTGATTCATCTCACAAAAACAGGGGTGTTTTGCCGATTTTCTCCCCATTGTGTTTTTTTTAGACTGTGATTTTGTGATTAAGATCACCTCATTTCCCGCCACACCCCCTGCATTTACGTGATTGTGATCACACAATTTTTCGCCGTCTGGACAGTTGAACGATTCAGTGCCAGATTTCACAGCATCAGAACAGGGCCCGGCTACCTCTGCCGCCTCATTAACAATAAACCTCGGGCCGCAAGCCTAAGCGTAAACAGAAGAAGGGGTGTTTTATGTCATCCGATTTCAAGATCAAAGTTCAAAGCTTTGGTCGTTTCCTCAGCAATATGGTGATGCCAAATATCGGCGCGTTTATCGCGTGGGGTATCATCACTGCATTATTCATTCCGACAGGGTGGTTGCCTAACGAAACGCTGGCGAAACTTGTTGGCCCAATGATTACTTACCTGCTGCCGCTGCTCATCGGTTATACCGGTGGTCGTCTGGTGGGCGGTGACCGTGGTGGCGTAGTGGGTGCCATCACAACCATGGGTGTTATCGTCGGTGCGGATATGCCGATGTTCCTCGGTGCGATGATCGCCGGTCCTCTGGGTGGCTGGGCGATTAAGAAATTCGACGTTTGGGTTGATGGCAAAATCAAATCCGGCTTCGAGATGCTGGTGAACAACTTCTCTGCGGGCATCATCGGGATGATCCTCGCAATTCTGGCGTTCCTCGGCATTGGCCCGGCAGTTGAAGTCCTGTCCAAGATTCTGGCGGCGGGCGTTAACTTCATGGTGGCGCACGACATGCTGCCGCTGGCGTCTATCTTTGTTGAACCGGCGAAAATCCTGTTCCTGAACAACGCCATCAACCACGGTATCTTCTCACCGCTGGGTATTCAGCAGTCTCATGACCTCGGCAAGTCCATCTTCTTCCTGATTGAAGCGAACCCGGGTCCGGGTATGGGCGTTCTGCTGGCGTACATGTTCTTTGGTCGCGGCAGCGCGAAGCAGTCTGCTGGCGGTGCGGCTATCATTCACTTCCTGGGTGGTATTCACGAAATTTACTTCCCGTACGTGCTGATGAACCCACGTCTGATCCTGGCCGTTATCCTCGGCGGTATGACCGGTGTGTTCACTCTGAGCGTGCTGAACGGTGGTCTGGTTTCTCCGGCGTCTCCGGGCTCTATCCTGGCGGTACTGGCGATGACGCCGAAAGGTGCCTATTTTGCTAACATCGCGGCTATCTGTGCGGCAATGGCAGTCTCCTTCGTGGTCGCTTCTATCCTGCTGAAAACCAGCAAAGTGAAAGAAGATGACGATATCGAAGCGGCCACCCGTCGTATGCACGACATGAAAGCCGAGTCCAAAGGCGCAACGCCGCTGTCAGCGGGTGATGTTTCTAACGACCTGAGCCACGTGCGTAAAATCATCGTTGCCTGTGATGCCGGTATGGGTTCCAGCGCAATGGGTGCCGGCGTGCTGCGTAAGAAAGTGCAGGATGCGGGCCTGACCAATATCTCAGTGACCAACAGCGCCATTAACAGCCTGCCACCGGATGTTGACCTGGTGATTACGCACCGTGACCTGACCGAACGCGCCATGCGCCAGGTACCGCAGGCACAGCATATTTCGCTGACCAACTTCCTCGACAGCGGCCTGTACACCAGCCTGACTGAACGTCTGGTGGCCGCACAGCGTCACGAAGACAACGAAGTGAAAGTGCGAACCAGCCTTCAGGACAGCTTTGACGAGAGCAATGCTCACCTGTTTAAGCTGGGTGCTGAGAACATCTTCCTCGGTCGTACCGCAGCCACCAAAGAAGAGGCAATTCGCTTTGCCGGTGAGCAGCTGGTTAAAGGCGGCTACGTTCAGCCTGAATATGTCGACGCGATGCTGGAACGCGAAAAACTGACGCCAACCTACCTGGGCGAATCCATCGCGGTGCCGCACGGTACGGTGGAAGCGAAAGACCGCGTGCTCAAAACCGGCGTGGTGTTCTGCCAGTATCCTGATGGCGTGCGCTTCGGTGAAGAAGAAGACGACATTGCCCGTCTGGTGATTGGTATCGCCGCTCGCAATAACGAGCATATCCAGGTGATTACCAGCCTGACCAACGCGCTGGATGATGAGTCCGTCATCGAGCGTCTGGCACAGACTGAAAGCGTTGAAGAAGTGCTGGCACTCCTCAACAAATAACAGCGTATCTTCCCTCTCCCCTTAGGGGAGAGGGCTAGGGTGAGGGGTAAACGTTCCTCACCCCAGCCCTCTCGGGTAAAAACATTGATAAAGGTTAACACTATGAAAGCATTACATTTTGGCGCAGGTAATATCGGTCGTGGCTTTATCGGCAAACTGCTGGCAGACGCGGGCATTACGCTGACATTCGCCGATGTGAATCAGGTCGTTCTGGATGCCCTGAATGCCCGTCATAGCTACCAGGTACACGTGGTGGGAGAAAACGAGCAGGTTGAAACGGTCTCTGGCGTCAACGCGGTAAGCAGCATTGGCGACGATGTTATCGACCTCATCGCCAGCGTTGACCTGGTGACCACCGCGGTGGGCCCGGTGGTACTTGAGCGCATCGCGCCTGCGGTCGCAAAAGGCCTGGCAAAACGTAAAGCGCAGGGCATCGATACCCCGCTGAACATCATTGCCTGTGAAAATATGGTGCGTGGCACCACGCAGCTGAAAGGCCACGTTCTGGCCGCCGTTGCGGACGAAGACAAAGCCTGGGTGGAAGCGCACGTTGGCTTCGTGGATTCCGCCGTTGACCGCATCGTTCCGCCGTCAGAATCTGCAACTAACGACCCGCTGGAAGTGACGGTAGAAACCTTCAGCGAGTGGATCGTGGACAAAACCCAATTTAAAGGCGCGCTGCCGACCATTCCAGGTATGGAATTAACGGATAACCTGATGGCATTTGTGGAACGTAAACTCTTCACGCTGAACACGGGTCATGCTATAACCGCGTACCTCGGAAAATTGGCCGGTCATCAGACTATTCGTGATGCGATCCTCGACGAGAAGACCCGCGCGGTGGTAAAAGGGGCAATGGAAGAGAGCGGCGCGGTGCTGATCAAACGCTACGGTTTTGATGCTGATAAACACGCAGCATACATCCAGAAAATCCTCGGTCGTTTTGAAAACCCGTATCTGAAAGATGACGTTGAGCGCGTGGGCCGCCAGCCATTGCGTAAGCTGAGCGCGGGCGATCGCCTGATTAAGCCGCTGCTGGGTACGCTGGAATACGGCCTGCCGCACGCCAACCTGGTGAAAGGGATTGCCGCCGCGATGCACTACCGCAGCGAGCAGGATCCGCAGGCGCAGGAGCTGGCTCAGCTGATTGATGACCAGGGCGCACAGGCTGCGCTGGCGCAGATTTCCGGTCTGGACGCCAACAGCGACGTGGTTGCGGAGGCGGTTAACGCATATAACGCAACCAAATGATGCACAGTGAGGCGCAGGCAATCCTGCGCCCTGATTACAGATTGTCAGATATGCAGGCAATAATGGAACAAACCCAGGCCTTTGAAAATCGTGTGCTTGAGCGTCTGAATGCTGGCAAAACCGTACGAAGTTTCCTGATTACCGCCGTCGAGTTGTTAACCGAGGCGGTGAATATCCTGGTACTTCAGGTGTTTCGCAAAGACGACTACGCGGTAAAATATGCTGTAGAACCGTTACTGGACGGCGACGGACCGCTGGGCGATTTATCCGTGCGTCTGAAGTTGATTTATGGTCTTGGCGTGCTGAACCGGCAAGAGTATGAAGATGCGGAGCTGTTGATGGCGCTGCGCGAAGAGCTCAATCATGACGGTAATGAGTACACCTTTACCGATGACGAGATCCTTGGCCCTTTCGGCGAGCTGCATTGCGTTACCGCGCTCCCCCCTGCCCCCCATTTTGATAACAGCGACCCGGAACTGTACGCCATGCAAAAGCTGCGTTATCAACAGATTGTCCGTTCCACGATGGTTCTTTCCCTGACTGAGCTGATTTCCCGAATCAGCTTAAAAAAAGCGTTTCAGAAGTAAGCCTGCTCACATTGGTGTATCCTTCCCTCTAAATTCCCCGTTTTCAGAGTTATTTGTCATGAAAGAAGTCGAAAAGAACGAAATTAAACGCCTGAGCGACCGCCTGGATCTGATCCGCCATCAGATGGCCGGTCTCTCGCTGGTAGACTCCGCCGAGAAGTACGCCGAGCTTGAGAAAGAGACCGCGAAGCTGGAAGCGGAGATCGAGCGCCTGCGCGAAGTGAAAAGCCAGAAGCTGAGTAAAGAAGCGCAGAAGCTGATGAATATGCCGCACCGCCGCGCCATTACCAAAAAAGAGCAGGCCGATATGGGCAAGCTGAAGAAAAGCGTACGGGGTCTGGTGGTGGTCCACCCGATGACCGAGCTTGGCCGCGAGATGGGCCTGAAAGAGATGACGGGTTTTTGTAAGACGGCTTTCTGATAATCCGAAGCTAAATTATCTTGGCCAATGCATTCATAACAAGAATGCATTGGGTTTTTATCTAACTCATTCCATTTTCGATTCGAATAAAGTTTATCTGTCATATCAAACTCCTTCCATGAGTAAGCACAGCCATTACAAGCATTGCAACCACAAAACTCAAAATTGGTGATAAGGCTAGCCGCAATAAATGGACAGATTTGCTTTTAATTTAACCAGCCAAAGAGTATGCTCACCAATAACCATGCAATATGAGTGGTTATTGGCTTTCAACCAACAAATCTGAGGAAATATAATGGACATTAGCACATTGCTTCTGGATTTTAGGATAACCTCACACTGCAATCTCGGATGTGATCTATGCTTCCGTAACCCTGGAATTAACGACTCCTCTCTCTCCAGCGCCCTTAATGTCATTGAACGTATGTATAAAATAGGTTTCCGTCGTATTGGTTTTACAGGTGGTGAACCGACGTCAAGAGCGGACTACATTGATTTAATTGAATATGCGAAACAGATGGGTTTTATGACCTATCTCTCAACCGTCGGACATCGCTTTACGATAGATCATGAGCGTTTAAATTCGATTCTGGACTGGGTGGGGATACCGATTGATGGTATAGATAAACTGGTCAATGCAGATATTCGCAGTGATAAAATGAGTAATCAGCACAGAGTTGTAAAAAATATATTATCATGGCTTCCAAATAACAATCAGATTAATATCAAACTTACCACTGTAGTTTCTCAAGCAAATATTAACATACTGGGTGACATCGTTAATTGGGTTGAAAATCTTCCCTATAAAATACAAGCATGGAGATTTTATCAATTTTGCCCTTTGGGTGTAGGAAAAGAAAAAAGGGATAAATTAGAAATTAACACAGAATTGTTTTTATATAAAATGAATATACTTGAAAAGCAACATCCTAATATGCCCATTAGTTGGGCTACTTTCGAAGAGAGAGATAAAGCAAATGTTGTTATGGAACCCAATTTCGACATCATCATACCTGATGGTGAAAAATATACTTTGCTGGGGAATATGCTAACCGACTCACCAGATAAAATCATTCATTCCATTTTTGGAAATAAAGAGATCATGAGGAAATGCGAGAACAACCGATTCTGGCTTGAGAATAGGGAATATACTGCATGAGATATAATTTTCTTTACATGGATCCCTGGTCGGCAGATAAGCAAGTATATAACAAGGACAGATGCCCTCTATATATATGTTTATCAGGTAACTCAGGGGTGGGTAAAAGCACGCTTCTGAAGAAATTGTCTACTCATCTTTTTAAGCAGGATTCATATACAATCGCTGTAGATGAAAAAAGTGTTCACCATTCTCTTCTTCCTTACCTTTTCGATGATACAAAAAACTACGGCTATCTTATTCAGATCAACTTTATGATACAGCGAGCGTTGATCATAAAATCATGGCTGGATAAGGGATACAATCTAATAATGGAGCGTTCCCATATTGAGGATTATATTTTTATTAATTTCATGTTTAAAGCTGGCTATATTAATAGGACTCAGCACGACTCTTACATTCAACTCTGGGAAAGAATAAGTGAATTACTAGCAGAACCCGATATCATAGCTTTCATTGATTATCCAGTAGAGTATTCACTTGCTCACCTAAAGAACGATGAAATGCATGGTATAAGGCCAGAAGAGTTTCCGGATGAGGAGATGAAAATTAAATGGATAACAGGCTGGCATGCAGAATACCAAAATTATATCGAAAATCTTCCAGATCATCTTCGCCAGCGCGTACTAGTTTGTAATCGTCCTGATGATATTGAAGTCTTTTCTGATATGATTATTCAGAAAGCTATTTTTTTAAGGAGATAAAATGCGCCAGAGAGTAATTGTGTGCCCTGTTATCCAAAACAACGGAGAGTATCTGCTCTGTAAAATGGCACCGGACCGTGGAGTTTTTCCAGGACAGTGGGCGCTACCAGGTGGCGGTATTGAACCGGGTGAGACGATGGAAACCGCACTGAGGCGAGAAATCATGGAAGAGTTAGGTGAAGAACTTAATATCACAGACATTCAACCATGGGCATTTCGTGACGATATCCGTACTAAAACGTATCAGGATGGCACTACCGAAGAAATTTACATGATTTATCTTATCTTTGACTGCATGAGTGCTAACCGGAATGTTACCTTCAATGAAGAATTTCAGGAAATAACCTGGGTTAGCCCTGATAAACTTAAAAACATGGACTTAAACGAGGCCACTCTGATTACTTTTTCCCAAAAAGGGCTCATTTAACAGTTGGCTGTTGTTTGACGAACGCGGGGTTAGCTTGGTCACGGCCAGCCCCGCTTCAAAATTGGCCCAACCAATCCCCCCTTTCTTTCTTCCGTGGCTCACAAATCCATTATTTCCGCTCACAAAAACATTGCCAGCCCATAACATCTGGTTAACCATTTGTTGTCATTACCCCTACAACACAATATTGGCAGGACCACTTTTACACAGACTGTGACGCAGAGATGAGCGGAGACTCACCCGCAGCATAGGCTGTCTGGTCCCCAGGAGACCTGCATGAGCCTCTGGCAACAAAACTACGACCCGGCCGGAAATATCTGGCTGTCCAGCCTGATCGCATCGCTGCCGATCCTGTTCTTCTTCTTTGCGCTGATTAAGCTCAAGCTGAAGGGCTACCTCGCCGCGACGTACACCGTCGCCATCGCGCTGCTGGTGGCGCTGTTCTTCTACAAAATGCCGATCGATCGCGCGCTGGCCTCCGTGGTGTATGGCTTCTTCTACGGCCTGTGGCCGATTGCGTGGATCATCATCGCCGCGGTCTTTGTCTACAAAATTTCGGTGAAAACCGGGCAGTTCGACATCATTCGCTCGTCGATTCTCTCCATCACGCCGGACCAGCGCCTGCAGATGCTGATTGTCGGCTTCTCCTTCGGGGCGTTTCTGGAAGGGGCGGCAGGGTTTGGTGCGCCGGTGGCAATCACCGCCGCGCTGCTGGTGGGGCTGGGCTTTAACCCGCTCTATGCCGCCGGTCTTTGCCTGATCGTTAACACCGCGCCGGTGGCGTTTGGTGCGATGGGTATTCCGATTCTGGTCGCAGGCCAGGTGACTGGCCTGGACAGCTTCGAGATTGGTCAGATGGTTGGCCGCCAGCTGCCGTTCCTGACCATTATCGTGCTGTTCTGGATCATGGCGATTATGGACGGCTGGCGCGGCGTGAAGGAGACCTGGCCTGCGGTGATGGTGGCGGGCGGTTCGTTCGCGATTGCCCAGTATCTCAGCTCCAACTTCCTTGGCCCGGAGCTGCCGGACATTATCTCTTCGCTGGTCTCGCTGGTCTGTCTGACGCTGTTCCTGAAACGCTGGCAGCCGGTACGTATTTTCCGCTTTGCCGATATGGGCGCGTCGCATGTGGATCAAACCCTGGCGCGTACCGGCTACAGCGCCGGGCAGATCGTTCGCGCCTGGTCGCCGTTCCTGTTCCTGACCGCCACGGTAACGCTGTGGAGCATCCCGCCGTTTAAGGCCCTGTTTGCCCCAGGCGGTGCGCTGTACGACATGGTGATTAACATCTCCGTGCCGTTCCTCGACAAGATGGTCGCCCGTATGCCGCCAGTGGTGCACGACGCCACGCCGTACGCGGCGGTATTTAAGTTTGACTGGTTCTCCGCCACCGGCACGGCCATCCTGTTTGCCGCACTCCTCTCTGTGGTGTGGCTGCGCATGAAGCCTGCGGCCGCGGTACAGACCTTTGCGGCGACCATTAAAGAATTGATGCTGCCGATCTACTCCATCGGCATGGTGCTGGCGTTCGCGTTTATCTCGAACTACTCCGGCCTGTCATCAACGCTGGCACTCGCGCTGGCCCATACCGGCCACGCCTTCACCTTCTTCTCGCCGTTCCTCGGCTGGCTGGGGGTGTTCCTGACCGGTTCAGATACCTCGTCTAACGCCCTGTTCGCCGCCCTGCAGGCAACGGCGGCTCAGCAGATTGGCGTCTCTGACGTGCTGCTGGTGGCCGCGAACACCACTGGCGGCGTGACCGGGAAGATGATCTCTCCTCAGTCCATCGCCATTGCCTGTGCGGCAGTAGGGCTGGTGGGTAAAGAGTCCGATCTGTTCCGTTTTACCGTGAAACACAGCCTGATATTCACCTGCATGGTCGGGGTGATCACCACCCTGCAGGCCTATGTCTTAACCTGGATGATCCCATGATAGTTATGCCCAGACGCCTGTCCGACGAGATTGCCTCTCGCGTGCGGGCGCTGATTGAAGAACAACAGCTGGAAGCAGGCATGAAATTGCCCGCTGAACGTCAACTCGCCGCCCAGCTTGGCGTGTCGCGCAATTCCCTGCGTGAAGCGCTGGCGACGCTGGTCAGCGAAGGAGTACTGGTAAGCCGTCGCGGCGGCGGCACCTTTGTGCGCTGGCAACATGACGACTGGTCCGAGCAAAACATCGTCCAGCCGCTCAAAACCCTGATGGAGAATGACCCGGACTACAGCTTCGACATCCTCGAAGCCCGTCACGCCATCGAAACCAGTACCGCCTGGCATGCGGCCATGCGGGCAACCGAAGCCGACAAAGAGAAGCTCAGGGCCTGCTTCGACGCCACGCAAAGCAGCGACCCGGATATCGCTTCGCAGGCGGATGTCCGCTTTCACCTGGCGATTGCCGAGGCGTCGCACAACGTGGTGCTGCTCCAGACCATGCGCGGTTTTTTCGACCTGCTGCAATCCTCCGTGAAGCAGAGCCGCCAGCGCATGTATCTGGTCCCGCCGGTCTTTGCTCAACTGACCGAACAGCACGAGGCGGTGCTCAACGCCATTCTGGCCGGTGATGCCGAGGCCGCACGCAAGGCGATGATGGCGCATCTGGGCTTCGTCCACACCACCATTAAACGATTTGATGAAGATCAGGCCCGACAGGCGCGTATTACCCGTCTGCCTGGCGACAGTGATATATCCAGGGAGAACAAAGCATGATTATTTCAGCAGCCAGTGACTACCGCGCCGCGGCGCAGCGTATTTTGCCGCCGTTCCTGTTCCACTATATCGACGGCGGGGCCTATGCCGAATATACCCTGCGCCGTAACGTGGAAGATCTGTCGGAGGTGGCTCTGCGTCAGCGCGTGCTGAAGAATATGTCGGATCTGAGCCTTGAGACGAAACTGTTTAACGAAACGCTCTCCATGCCAGTAGCGCTTGCCCCGGTCGGGCTGTGTGGCATGTACGCCCGTCGCGGTGAAGTGCAGGCCGCAGCCGCGGCGGATGCCAAAGGCATCCCGTTTACCCTCTCCACCGTGTCTGTCTGCCCGATTGAAGAGGTCGCCCCGACCATCAAACGCCCGATGTGGTTCCAGCTGTACGTCCTGCGCGATCGCGGCTTTATGCGTAATGCGCTGGAGCGCGCCAAAGCGGCGGGCTGTTCCACACTGGTCTTTACCGTTGATATGCCCACCCCCGGCGCGCGCTACCGTGATGCCCACTCCGGCATGAGCGGCCCGAACGCTGCCCTGCGTCGTTACTGGCAGGCGGTAACACATCCGCAGTGGGCGTGGGATGTGGGCCTGAATGGCCGTCCACACGATCTGGGTAACATCTCGGCTTATCTCGGTAAACCTACCGGGCTGGAAGATTATATCGGCTGGCTGGCGAACAATTTCGATCCGTCCATCTCCTGGAAAGACCTGGAGTGGATCCGCGAATTCTGGGACGGCCCAATGGTGATCAAAGGGATCCTCGACCCGGACGACGCCCGCGACGCGGTGCGTTTTGGCGCAGACGGGATAGTGGTCTCGAACCACGGCGGACGTCAGCTTGATGGCGTGCTCTCATCCGCACGCGCCCTTCCGGCGATTGCCGATGCGGTTAAAGGCGACATCGCTATCCTCGCCGACAGCGGTATTCGTAACGGGCTGGACGTGGTGCGTATGATTGCGCTGGGTGCCGACAGCGTACTGCTGGGACGCGCTTACCTTTACGCGCTGGCCACCAGCGGCCAAGCAGGGGTAGCAAACCTGCTTAACCTGATTGAGAAAGAGATGAAGGTTGCAATGACTCTCACCGGGGCGAAAACAATCGGCGAGATCAGCAAGGATTCTCTGGTGCAGGAGCTGAGCAAGATCCCTGCGGCACTGGCACCGCTTACCCACGGAGACGCGGCCTGATCCCCTCCCCTTAACCTGCCTTACTCACGCGTCCGATCTCCTCCATCGGGCGCGTTTTTGTGTCGTAAATAACATCTATACAACATATTAGATAAGAATATTTGACATCCCCTGCCACACGCAATTGTATAGACAAGCAAATACAAGAACACAAAAACAACATCACATCAGAGAGGAGCGTATGGCCTATTCAGGTAAGGTGGATATTCAGCAGGTAATCGACGACAGTTCCTTTTCATGGTTTCACTGGCTACTCATTGTGCTGGGCTTTCTGGTGCTGGCAATCGATGGTTTCGATACAGCGGCAATGGGCTATATTGCCCCGACGCTCTCGGCAGAATGGGGGATCCACAAACAGGATCTGGGGCCGGTACTGAGTGCCGCGCTGCTGGGACTGTCGCTGGGTGCGCTGATCGCAGGTCCGGTATCGGACCGGATGGGCCGCAAGCGCGTACTGGTCTTTTCGTGTTTATTCTTTGGTCTTGCAAGCCTGGGCGCCGCCTGGGCGCAAACCCTGAACACCCTGACGCTGTGGCGATTTCTCACCGGCCTGGGTTTGGGTGCGGCAATGCCTAACGCCATCACGCTGATCTCAGAGTTTGCCCCTAAGCGCTGTCGCGCCATGGCGATCAATACCATGTACTGCGGTTTTCCTCTGGGCGCGGCGGGCGGTGGGGCAATCTCCTCCTGGCTGATTCCTCACCACGGCTGGCGAAGCGTACTGCTGACCGGCGCAATTGCCCCGCTGATCCTGACGCTGCTGCTGGCGCTGTTTTTGCCGGAGTCGGTGAAGTTTCTGGTTCAGCGTGGAAGAGACGTGATGCAGATCCGCCGTATCGCCAGCCGCTTCGCCCGCGGCACGCTGGATGGCGTGACCGGCTTTTTCCTGGCGGAGGAGCGGGTCGCGTCTAAGAAAGGGAGCGTGGCACAGCTGTTTTCTATGCCCTGGCTGCCCGGCACCCTGATGCTGTGGGTGACCTACTTTATGGGGCTGGTGATTTATTACGTCCTGCTGAGCTGGATGCCGACGCTGATGCTGGGGATGGGTTATCCGCTGGCGGAATCTGCCTGGCTCACCTCGCTGTTCACCTTCGGCGGTACCGCAGGCATTCTTCTCGCCGGGTGGATGATGGACCGCTGGGAGGCGCACAGGGTGGTGGCAGGTGGGTTTATGCTGACCATGGCGCTCATCCTGCTGCTCGGCATGGAGCATAATCACATCGCCCTGTTTGGCGGATTGATTTTCCTGATGGGGATCGCCATGAACGGCGCGCAATCAGGGATGCAAACCCTGGCCGCCACCTTCTACCCAACCGAATGCCGCGCGACGGGTATCGCGTGGATGCAGGGAATTGGCCGTTTTGGTGGCGTGGCGGGTACCATGACCAGCGCGCAGCTTCTCTCCATGCAGTGGCAGGCAGACAGTATTTTGATGATCCTCAGCCTGCCCGCGCTGGTGGCCGCGGGTGCCACCGTCTACAAAATGCTGCGCTGTCGCCCACAGGAACCCGGCGTCGCGTAGTGCCCGTCATTTCTGCTATGCTGCCCCCGCAATTAAGGGGGCAGCATGCTTAACATCGTTTTATTCGAACCAGAAATTCCGCCTAATACCGGCAACATTATCCGCCTTTGCGCCAACACCGGGTTTCGCCTGCATATTATCGAGCCGATGGGCTTTACGTGGGATGACAAACGCCTGCGTCGTGCGGGGCTGGATTATCATGAATTTACCGCGGTGGTTCGCCATCATGATTACGCCGCGTTTCTGGAAAGCGAAAAGCCAGAGCGCATGTTTGCCCTGACGACCAAAGGCACGCCCGCGCACAGCGCCGTGAGCTACCAGGCAGGTGACTATCTGATGTTTGGCCCGGAAACCCGCGGCCTGCCGGCCACGATTCTGGACGCCCTGCCCGCTGAGCAGAAAATCCGTATTCCGATGATGCCGGACAGCCGTAGCATGAACCTGTCGAACGCGGTGTCCGTGGTGGTGTATGAAGCCTGGCGCCAGCTGGGGTATCCGGGCGCCATTCTCAGAAGTTAAATGCCGTCACCATACTCAAACGTATGGTGAATGCCGTTGAAGTGCTGATCCATGTCCATCGATGGTTTATCACTGTCTGGCTTACCGACGATGCGCGCCGGTACGCCAGCGGCGGTGGTGTGCGGCGGCACGGGCTGCAGCACCACAGAGCCCGCGCCGATTTTCGCGCCGCGGCCCACTTCGATATTACCGAGGATTTTGGCACCCGCGCCAATCATCACCCCTTCACGAATTTTCGGATGGCGATCGCCGCTGGTTTTGCCGGTACCGCCCAGGGTAACCGACTGCAGGATCGACACGTCATCTTCAATGACCGCCGTCTCACCCACAACAATCCCGGTGGCATGGTCGAGCATGATCCCCCGGCCAATTTTGGCCGCCGGGTGAATATCAACCTGGAAGGTCACAGAAACCTGGTTTTGCAGGAAAATTGCCAGCGCGCGGCGGCCTTCCTTCCATAACCAGTGGCCGATGCGGTACGCCTGTAAGGCATGGAAACCCTTCAGGTACAGCAGCGGCGTAGAATATTTATCGACCGCCGGATCACGCGTGCGCACGGCCTGAATATCACAGGCAGCAGAGGCGATCATTTCCGGGTCTGCGGCGTAGGCCTCTTCCACCACTTCACGAATGGCGATGGCGGGCATGATTGAAGACGCCAGCTTGTTGGCGAGCATATAGCTCAGGGCACTACCGAGGTTTTCGTGCTTGAGTAACGTTGCATGGTAGAAACTGGCCAGCATCGGCTCACAGTCGGCCAACGCCCGGGCTTCGGCTTTAATATTATTCCAGACGATATCCAGTTCTTCACACGGCATTGCTTACTCCAGACGATAGTATAATGACCAGCCAGTTCTGCGCTGGCTGGGTCATTCAGGTGACAATGGTTCCGACTAGTTACTGCTGCGCTCGTCCTTGCGCGCACGACCTAATAAGGTCAATGCTGCCTCGCGCGCATTTTTTCCGCAATACAATACCTGATAAATTTCCTCGGTTATTGGCATTTCGACACCAAAACGGTGCGCCAATTCGCGGACTTCTTTGGTATTGCGGTAGCCTTCAACCACCTGACCAATCTTCTCCTGCGCGCTTTTTACATCCATGCCCTGACCGAGCATCATGCCAAAGCGGCGGTTACGCGACTGGTTGTCGGTACAGGTCAGCACCAGATCGCCTAAACCCGCCATCCCCATAAAGGTGGCCGGATCGGCACCCAGAGCCGCCCCGAGACGGGACATCTCGGTTAACCCACGGGTAATCAGCGCAGTACGTGCATTGGCACCAAAGCCAATGCCGTCGGACATCCCGGCGCCAATGGCGATGACGTTCTTCACCGCACCGCCCAGCTGCACGCCGATAAAATCGGGGTTGCTGTAGACGCGGAAGCTCTTGCCGCAGTGCAGCAGCTGCTGGAGATCGTCGGAGAAGGCCTGGTCGGTGGATGCCAGCGAAATCGCTGTCGGCAGGCCAGCGGCCAGCTCTTTGGCAAACGTTGGGCCGGAGATAACCGCCAGCGGGATCTCGGTACCCAGCACTTCGCGGGCAACGTCCTGCAACAGACGACCGGTTTCGGCTTCCAGCCCCTTCGTTGCCCACACAATGCGTGCATCCGGGCGCATCAGCGGCTTAATCTGCTGTAGCACGTCGCCAAACACATGGCTCGGCACCACAATCAAAATATTGCGGCTGGCTGCCAGCGCGGTCGCAAGGTCGCTTTCCAGGTGCAGGGAGTCAGGGAACGGAACGTCAGGAAGGAACGCCACGTTGCAGCGGTCGTGCTGCAGCGTTGCGATATGTTTTGGGTCGTGGCCCCACAGGACCACCTCGTGACCATTTCTTGCCAGCGTGATGGCAAGAGCGGTGCCGTAAGAGCCGGCACCGATCACAGTCATTGACGCATTAACAGTGCTCATCAGGCATCCTGATGTTGTTCAGCACCTTCGCCAGCCTGCTGCTGCAGATAGTTCATGAACAGCGCATCAAAGTTAACTGGCGCAAGGTTCAGTTGCGGGAATGTACCGCGAGAAACCAGGCTGGTGATGCATTCACGCGCATACGGGAACAGGATGTTCGGGCAGTATGCACCCAGGCAATGCGCCATCTGGTTGCCTTCAATACCGCCGATGGAGAAGATACCGCCCTGCTGTACTTCACACAGGAATGCAGTTTCTTCGCCCAGAGAGGCGGTCACGGTCACACGCAGTACGACTTCATACACGTCATCAGCCAGCTGGGTTGATGCGGTATCCAGATCAAGTTTAACCTCTGGCTGCCAATCTTTCTGGAAAACATGTGGCGCATTTGGCGCTTCGAAAGAGACATCCTTGGTGTAGATACGCTGGATCTGGAAAGTCATTTCGGTGTTGTTTTGTTCTGACATGGAAAAACCCTTTTTAAATTGTCCTAAAGTCTCTTAGCTCAGCAGGGGATCGAGTCCACCACGGGCGTCGAGCGCATACAAGTCATCACAGCCGCCAATGTGCTGCGCATCAATAAAAATCTGCGGAACCGTCGTGCGACCACTACGTTGAATCATCTCTTCGCGTTTTATCGCGTCACCATCGATCGGCAGTTCCTGGAACGTTACGCCTTTGCTGTTCAGCAGCGCTTTCGCACGGTGACAGAACGGGCAGGTCGCTTTGGTGTAGATCTCGATATTGGCCATCACTGAACTCCTTATTTACCGCGCACCAAAGGAAGGTTTTCTCCGCTCCAGCCGGAAATGCCTTCTTTCAGTACAGAGACGTTTTCGAAGCCTGCTTTATGAAGCAGGCTAGCAGATTCCTGCGCCTGCATGCCGGTACCGTCAACAACGATAATCGGCTGGGCTTTATGCTTCTCAAGCTCGCCCACGTTGTTGGCTTTGATTTCAGCTGGCAGCAGGTTGATAGCGCCTGCAATGTGCCCTTTGCGGAAATCGTCACGCTGACGCAGATCGACCACGACGGCATCTTCTTTGTTAATCAGACGCGTCGCTTCACCACGGGTGATAACCTTAATCTTAGACGTCAGGCCCTTAAATGTGGTGAACAGCACAGCGGCCAGCAGGCCAATCCACGCGATGCTCAGAACCGGATGGCGGCTAACGAATTGCATAATTTCTTGCATGGAGGGTAACTACTCCCGACTTAGTGATTAAAAAAACCAGGACAGGAGTATACCTGTGCGTTGTGGCAAATACAGCCAGCGACCCTAAGCTAATCCATTTTCTGCGGCATGCCACCTAAAAAAATGCCTCAAAATGGTCGGAGAAGCATCTTGCCCCTGCCCTTTCTTTGATCTTCTGCGGCTATTTGAACGATTCAGCTGTAGTAAAATTACGCAAATTTTTGACTCTTGAGCATGAGGTTGTCGCAATGTCGGTTTCTAAAAAACCTATGGTACTGGTGATTCTGGATGGCTATGGCTACCGTGAAGATCAACAGGATAACGCCATTTTCAACGCTAAAACCCCGGTCATGGATGCGCTGTGGGCGAAACGTCCCCACACTCTGATTGACGCATCCGGCCTGGAAGTGGGTCTGCCGGACCGTCAGATGGGTAACTCTGAAGTCGGTCACGTCAACCTGGGGGCCGGGCGTATCGTCTATCAGGATCTGACGCGTCTGGATGTTGAAATCAAAGAACGCACCTTCTTCGCCAACCCTGTGCTGTGTGGTGCAGTGGATAAAGCCGTTGCCGCAGGCAAAGCCGTGCATATCATGGGTCTGCTGTCTGCCGGCGGCGTTCATAGCCATGAAGATCATATTATGGCGATGGTTGAACTGGCCGCTGAGCGCGGTGCGGAAAAAATCTACCTGCACGCGTTCCTGGATGGCCGCGATACGCCACCGCGTAGCGCTAAAGGTTCGCTGGAAGCCTTCGAAGAGAAATTTGCCGCACTGGGCAAAGGCCGCGTGGCATCTATCATTGGCCGCTACTACGCCATGGATCGCGATAATCGCTGGGATCGAGTGGAACAGGCCTATGACCTGATGACGCTGGCAAAAGGCGAGTTCCAGTTTGCGACTGCCGTTGAGGGCCTTGAAGCCGCGTACGCGCGCGATGAAAACGACGAATTCGTGAAAGCGACCGTCATTCGCGCAGAAGGCCAGGCTGATGCCGCCATGGAAGATGGCGACGCGCTGATCTTCATGAACTTCCGTGCTGACCGTGCGCGTGAAATCACCCGCGCATTCGTTAACAGCGATTTCGACGGTTTCGCCCGTAAGAAAGCGGTGAACATCAACTTCATCCAGTTGACCGAATACGCCGCTGACATCGACGCCCCATGCGCTTACCCACCAGCTTCACTGGCCAATACCTTCGGTGAGTGGATGGCGAAAAACGATAAGACGCAGTTGCGTATCTCCGAAACCGAGAAATATGCCCACGTCACCTTCTTCTTTAACGGCGGTGTAGAAGAGCCGTTCAAAGGCGAAGATCGCATTCTGATTAATTCACCAAAAGTCGCTACCTATGACCTGCAGCCAGAGATGAGCTCTGCGGAATTGACCGAAAAACTGGTTGCGGCGATCGTTAGCGGCAAATACGACACCATCATCTGTAACTATCCGAACGGTGACATGGTGGGTCATACCGGGGTGATGGAAGCGGCTATTAAAGCGGTTGAAGCGCTGGATCACTGCGTTGAGCAGGTTGCCAAAGCGGTTGAATCCGTTGGCGGCCAGCTGCTGATTACCGCTGACCACGGTAACGCAGAACAGATGCGCGACCCGGCAACCGGACAGGCGCACACCGCCCACACCAACCTCCCGGTTCCGCTGATTTATGTAGGTGATAAAGCACTGAAAGCAGTGGAAGGCGGCAAGCTTTCTGACATCGCGCCAACCATGTTGTCGCTGATGGGTATGCCGATCCCTGAAGAGATGACTGGTAAGCCGCTGTTCATCGTGGAATAATCGCTCCCCATGAGGGGAAAGGCGATTTTTTCAATCACATGGGTCGTGAAACCGCTTAGGTTATCAGTCAGACCTCTGTTTTACGCCAGCGCACTCAGCGCTGGCGTATTGCTGTGCGCCGCATCCGCCCACGCGGACGATCGCGACCAGCTGAAATCCATTCAGGCCGATATCGCCGCCAAAGAGCGTGCGGTACGTCAGCAGCAACAGCAACGCGCGTCGCTGCTTGCTCAGCTTAAGCAGCAGGAAGAGGCGATCTCCGCCGCCGCACGTAAGCTCCGCGAAACACAAAACACCCTCTCCCAGTTGAATAAACAGATCGACGAGATGAACGCGTCGATTGCCAAACTGGAACGTCAGCGCGATGCGCAGGAACGTAATCTTGCGGCGCAACTTGATGCCGCATTCCGCCAGGGTGAACACACCGGCCTTCAGCTGATCCTCAGCGGTGAAGAGAGCCAGCGCGGTCAGCGCCTGCAGGCCTATTTCGGCTATCTGAACCAGGCGCGTCAGGAGACTATCGCGCAGCTAAAACAGACGCGCGAAGAGGTCACCACGCAAAAAGCCGAGCTGGAAGAGAAGCAGAGCCAGCAGCAGACGCTGCTCTACGAACAGCAGGCCCAGCAGGCAAAGCTCGAGCAGGCTCGCAACGAACGTAAGAAAACCCTTTCCGGGCTTGAATCCTCCATTCAGGCTGGTCAGAGCCAGTTGAGCGAAATGCGCGCCAACGAATCGAAGCTGCGTAACAGCATCGCCCGAGCGGAGGCCGCGGCAAAAGCCCGCGCCGAAAAAGAGGCTCGCGAGGCGCAGGCCGTTCGCGATAAGCAGCAGGAAGCCTCCCGTAAAGGCACGACCTATAAACCAAGCGAAAGCGAACGCTCGTTGATGTCACGAACCGGTGGCCTGGGCTCCCCTCGCGGTCAGGCTTACTGGCCCGTTCGCGGTACAATTCTGCATCGTTATGGCGAACAGCTGCAGGGTGAACTACGTTGGAAAGGGATAGTTATCGGTGCGTCTGAAGGTAGCGAAGTGAAAGCCATCGCCGATGGCCGCGTGATCCTGGCCGACTGGCTGCAGGGTTACGGGCTTGTGGTAGTGGTTGAGCACGGTAAAGGCGACATGAGCCTCTACGGTTACAACCAGAGCGCACTGGTCAGCGTTGGCACTCAGGTGCGCGCGGGTCAACCCATCGCCCTTGTGGGCAGCAGTGGCGGTCAGGGCCGCCCGTCACTCTATTTCGAAATTCGTCGCCAGGGTCAGGCGGTCAATCCACAGCCGTGGTTGGGAAGATAAGTTTTGCTTCAATTTCGTCGAATTGTTCTCTCCGTCGCCAGCGCACTGGCGCTGGTCGCACCGGTATACGCCGGTAAACTCGCCATTGTGATTGATGACTTCGGTTATCGTCCGCACTATGAAAATCAGGTGCTGGCTATGCCAGCAGCCATTTCTGTCGCCGTCCTCCCGAATGCGCCACACGCGCGTGAGATGGCGACCAAGGCCCACAACAGCGGCCACCAGGTATTGATCCATCTGCCGATGGCCCCCATCAGCAAACAACCGCTGGAAAAAGATACTCTGCGCCCTGAGATGAGCAGCGATGAGATCGATCGCATTATCCGCGACGCTTACAATAAAGTGCCGTATGCCGTGGGGTTAAACAACCATATGGGCAGCGCGATGACATCCAGCCTGTACGGGATGCTCAAAGTGATGCAGGCGCTGGAGCGTTACAACCTCTACTTCCTCGACAGCATGACCATCGGCAACAGTCAGGCGATGCGTGCCGCGCAGGGAACGGGGGTGAAGGTGATTAAGCGCAAGGTGTTCCTTGACGATACGCAGAACGAAGCGGACATTCGCGTGCAGTTTAATCGCGCTGTGCAGCTGGCCCGCCGCAATGGCTCCGCGATTGCCATCGGCCACCCGCATCCGTCGACCGTTCGCGTCCTGCAGCAAATGCTGCCGACCTTGCCTTCGGATATCACGCTGGTCCGCCCGAGCGATCTCCTGAACGAACCACAGGTTGATACGTCGACGCCGAACCAGGGGAAACCAGGGTCGTCAGCGCCGCGTAACCCGTTCCGCGGCGTAAAACGCTGTGTGCCGAAACATGCCCCTGAACCGGTTTATGCGACCCGGTTCTTCTCTGTGATTGGTGAAAGCATGAGCCAGAGTACGCTGGTGCAATATTTTCAACATCAGTGGCAGGGCTGGGGTAAGAAAGCGTAACTATTTTATAAGGTGAGAGTCCGTGTGCTCCCGTGCAGCGGACTCACGTTCATCCTGATACTGATACCAGGCTTTGAAATATTTTAAAAAACTGTACAAGGTGGCATAGAGCCCTGTCACTACACCAACTTTCCCCTGCCGCCATGCCCCGCTAAACAAGTACCATTTAAAGAAAGCCCCAATAGCACTCACCACACCACGTGCGATTGACGGCCTGAGCGTCTGATATTTTACGACTCGGGTGGTATAGACATTCAGCTTATTAAACACTTCATGCAGGGAATAAAATGTGTCGTGCCGGACATGGCCAGGTATACGTGTCACCCGCGCCGCACCTATCGCCTTATCATCCACTGGTCGATTGTTAAATCTGACATGCTGGCGGTTGAACAATCTTAATGGGAAATCTGGAGAAGAAATCGGATAGATGGTTCGTGTGCGCTCGCCTAAGACATACCAGTAGCGTGACAGGCTCCATCCGCAATCAGCGGGCGGCTCCTCTCCAGACTTTAACGCCAGGATATAGTGTATAGTGTCTTCATCGAGTATTTCGTCACTATCCATACATAACACCCAGTCGTTAGATGACCGGGAAATGGCAATATTCATCTGCTCACCGTGCATTGCATACGGATGAAATATTGGTGTAATGGCATATTCCTGAAGGATAACTAATGTCTCATCTGAACTACCAGAATCAACAACAATAAACTCATCTGCAATACTCATTAACGGCGTTAACACCTTATGTAACAAGCGGGCAGAGTTGTATGTCAAAAGACATACGGTTAGTTTAAACATGTGGTCTCCTGAACTCAGTCAAGTCATTCCTGACAAGATAGTGCCAGCTATCACTGTTGTCACTTCCGAATCTGTATCTTATTTTTTATGGAAAAGCTGGCAAAGCTCACTTTGGTCAATAAAAAACTCTATAACATGATAGTCATCCCAGAAAAAATGACGGAACTCACAGAGTGAAAAAATGCATTAACTTATTGTTAAGTAACAGTAAAATCTTTGTCGCGTTGTTCTATTTCCTCAGACATTCCTTTTCGTTGTCGTTAAGATTATACTACCCACAGTAAAATGCTTAATTTGGTTTAGCGTGGTTATGAAGAAAATAATTGGTTATTTAAAGGAAATTAACAGGCAGCGAAACTATAAAACTAAAGAATTAAAAAGACGGCTACAGTTGCTTTCTTTATCGCGACAATTACAGGATAAGCGACAAGAAAAAATTGACGTCTCCAGCGTTAAAAAAATTCTTTTCCCTTTTGTTGATCTTGGAATTGGCGATGCGGTATGCCATACAGGAACCTGGCGTAATCTGAAAGATGCAGGCTATCAACTTCAGGTCATTGTTGAAGAACGAAATCGCGATCTCTTCGAGAAGATGACTGACATTGATGAAGTTTATGTTGTCGATATCAACAATATCAAAAAAATGAAAGATATCGAGACAGATCTGGTGATTAGTCATTATTCATGGATGAAGAGAAAGGAATTATTTAACACACAACTTCTGGCAAAAATTCATTATAAATATGCGATTGGATTTGGTGGCTGGCTGGATAAACCCTATAACTTAATGTTACCGGTGAGTCCTGAGTTTCATATTACACATCCCCAAAAAAAAATACTTAACGCTTTAAGTATTAAGCCCGCATCTCTTAGCTACTCCTTACCTGTTTTACCCGAGCATGAAGTTTTTATTGATGATTTTCTACAACCTCATGCTGGTAAAAAGATCGTTGTGCTTAATCCCTTCGCGAGCGTAGCCGAACGCAGTCTTTCTCTGCCTCAACTGGAAAAACTGGCGATTGATATTGTGCAGCACCCGGATACACAAGTTTTCATCATTGGTGAAGGTAAAAAACTAGCAGACCTTGCCTTCGATGATGAGAAAATTACTGTCTGTCGATTTAAATCGCTTTGGGATGCTATCACGCTCATAAAAAAAGCCGATTTAGTGGTCTCTGTTGATACGGCCATTGTTCATATCGCCTGTGCGTTTGATAAAAAAATTATTGCCATCTATTTTTCAATGCTGCTTGATCATAATAAAAACTTTGAAGGCAATACTATTTTCTCCCCAGTAGGCAAGAATTCAGAACAACTGATATTTGACAAGCGCAACAATAAAATAAACATTGATGATATCTCATCAAAAGTATTGAATAAACTTAGTAACGATAGTTCTGCGATCTAATAATAAAAGGGGGCCTCAGGCCCCTTTTATTATTTTACATCACCTTGATGTGCAGTAGATATCACACGTCCGGGCTAACGTATATTGCTCCAGTAATAGGTCTTACCTGTGGTATCCAGTACTGAAACATTTTTATCGTAACCGGCAAGCCATGAGTTTACCGACTGGACAGGTTGACCCTGACGATGGATCCCCAACCACAATTCAGCAAGCGTATTAACATCATCAGCAGACCAGACGGTGTCATAGTCTCCTGTGTATTGCCTGGCTTTATCAACCTGTTGCCCATACCAGATAAACACAGGGATGTGCAGAGCCTCTCGTGGAGGGTTCACATTACCGTGAGAGTAAACGACAGCGCGCTGCGGATCACGAATCAAACCATGATCGGAAAAATACATAACCGAAGAACGCGAGTTGGTCAGCATACTAAACATCTTGCCCATCAATGTGTCTGTATACCGTACCGAGTTGTCATAACAGTCATCGGCCTCATTGGTACCATGTAACACCGCCTGGTTTGCCGGAAAGCGCGTACAGGATGGTTCATGGCTGCCGTATAAATGCAAGACGATCACTTTTTTACCCGGGGCTTTTAATGCATTCTGCAACAGAGGTAGAAGATCTTCATCGTAACCGCCTTCGAGCCATTCATGCTGTTTCGTATTCATCGCAATCCCGGTGATGACGTTGTTATGCGCCCCGCCTTTACCCTGATGACTAAACCAATAAGTTTCATAGCCTGCTTTATTGGCAATATTAATAACATTATCACCATATTTTTTCGGATCGCGAATATTCACTTTATCAGCGGTCATGGCCAACGGTACGGCCATAATCGTGACCGGCGCTGGCGCTACAGCATTACGGAACAGCAAGAGCTGCGATTTCTGCTTTTCCAGCTCCGGCGTAGTATCTCGTTGATAACCATAGATGCCCATATTCGCCGCTCGCTCAGACTCACCGATAACCAGTACGTAGTTCTCAATACCGGTATCCGAAAGCGTGAGTTTGTAATCAGGAATGTTGTTACCGATATTGGCAATGACCGCGTTATCTTCAAAAGCCTGCATAAAAACTTTTGCCGTACTGACTGGTGTCGCCTGAACCACGCGCTGCGCCAGACTTTCGACGCTGCTTTTCCTGAGCTGGTGCTGTAGTGCCTGACCATAGAAAGCCAACAACGTCACGCCAAGCACAATGGCAGGCCAGCGACGAAATCGCGGTGCAACGGGCCATGCACCCGTATTTGCGGTATAAATAAAAAAAGCAGAGAGTGTGATAAAAATAATGCATTCACGCCAGTACACGCTGAGCATTGAACTTGCTTCATCCGGTGTGGTGTGGATTATGCTCATTGCAAACCCATAACTAAACGCAGAATCGAAATTTCTCCATGCATATAGCTGGAGAGAAATATCTGCCGCAACTGGAATGAGAAGTACAATCGCCAGTACATTGCGTATTAATTTATTGTCTATGCACTTGAGCATCAACAACATCAATAAAAAAACAAACGATCTGTTAATTACCAAATTATATCGGGCATGTAAAATATTTACAGCCATAAGTATTAAAAGAGAAATCGCCAGATTTAAAAAAGAGGTAAACCGTGAAGTTGTATCAACCAGCTTCAGCGAAAGGTGCGTAGACATAATGTTTTGACAAGCCTGACAGTGTCTTCCTGACGTAATTATTATTAATAAACGCGTGGAGAAGAAAGATTGGTATTTTATTGAAAAGTAACAAGAAAACTCCGAAAAGTCAAACTACCATAATTAGCACTGGCACCCGTTTATACGGGTGCCAGCTGGCAGGTTTAATCCCAGCTCAAAATAACTTTCCCGGACTGGCCCGAACGCATCGCGTCAAAGCCTTTCTGGAAATCATCAACGGAGAAACGATGTGTAATAATCGGGGACAGATCCAGACCAGACTGAATTAATGCCGCCATCTTATACCAGGTTTCGAACATTTCACGGCCATAGATGCCTTTAATGAACAGCCCTTTGAAGATTACTTTATTCCAGTCGATAGACATATCCGACGGCGGAATACCCAGCATCGCAATACGACCGCCGTGGTTCATGGTATCCAACATAGCACGGAACGCCGGTGGTGCGCCGGACATCTCCAGACCCACGTCAAACCCTTCGGTCATGCCCAGCTCTTCCATCACATCGGCCAGGCTCTCTTTAGAGACATCCACCGCACGGGTGACGCCCATCTTGCGGGCCAGCGACAGACGGTATTCGTTCACGTCGGTAATCACCACATTACGTGCGCCCACGTGCTTCGCCACTGCTGCGGCCATAATCCCGATAGGGCCCGCGCCGGAGACCAGCACATCCTCGCCGACCAGGTCGAAAGAGAGCGCCGTATGTACCGCGTTGCCGAACGGGTCAAAGATGGAGGCCAGATCGTCAGAAATGTTGTCCGGAATTTTGAACGCGTTAAAGGCCGGGATCACCAGGTACTCGGCAAAGCAGCCCGGACGGTTCACGCCCACGCCAATGGTATTACGGCACAGGTGCGTACGCCCACCGCGGCAGTTACGGCAGTGGCCGCAGGTGATGTGTCCTTCACCCGAGACGCGGTCGCCAATGTTAAAACCTTTCACTTCCTGACCAATCCCAACCACTTCACCAACGTATTCGTGGCCGACAACCATGGGTACTGGAATGGTTTTTTGCGACCACTGATCCCAGTTGTAGATATGAACGTCAGTGCCGCAAATGGCGGTTTTACGAATTTTGATCAGCAGATCGTTATGACCGACTTCCGGCTCCGGCACGTCGGTCATCCAAATCCCTTCTTCCGCTTTCAGTTTGGATAACGCTTTCATCACACGTCCTCAGGCAATTACGCCCAGCTGTTTACCGATGCGGGTAAAGGCTTCCACCGCACGTTCAATTTGTTCAGGCGAATGCGCCGCGGACATCTGGGTGCGGATACGCGCCTGGCCTTTTGGTACGACCGGGAAGAAGAACCCGGTCACGTAAATGCCTTCTTTTTGCAGCTCACGGGCAAAGTTCTGCGCCACGACGGCATCACCCAGCATGACCGGGATAATGGCGTGGTCAGCACCGGCCAGGGTAAACCCTGCCGCACTCATTTTTTCGCGGAACAGGCGCGCGTTGGACCACAGACGGTCGCGCAGTTCAGCCCCGGATTCCACCATCTCCAGCACTTTGATGGAGGCGGAAACAATGGCCGGCGCGAGGGAGTTGGAGAACAGGTACGGACGGGAACGCTGGCGCAGCCACTCCACCACCTCTTTACGCGCAGCGGTATAGCCGCCAGACGCGCCACCAAGCGCTTTGCCCAGCGTACCGGTGATGATGTCCACGCGGCCCATCACGTCACAGTATTCATGCGAGCCACGGCCGTTTTCACCCACAAAACCGACCGCGTGCGAGTCATCGACCATCACCAGCGCATCGTATTTATCCGCCAGGTCACACACGCCCTTCAGGTTGGCAATCACGCCATCCATAGAGAACACGCCGTCGGTGGCGATAAGCACATGGCGAGCCCCCGCTTCACGCGCCTCTTTCAGGCGTGCTTCCAGTTCAACCATATCGTTGTTGGCATAGCGGAAACGCTTCGCTTTACACAGGCGCACACCATCAATGATGGAAGCGTGGTTAAGGGCGTCGGAGATAATGGCATCTTCTGCACCCAGCAGCGTCTCAAACAGACCGCCGTTGGCATCGAAGCAGGAGGAGTACAGAATTGCGTCTTCCATGCCTAAGAAGTTCGCCAGCTTTTTCTCAAGCTGCTTGTGACTGTCCTGCGTGCCGCAGATAAAGCGTACGGAGGCCATACCAAAACCGTGGGTATCCATACCGCTTTTCGCCGCAGCAATCAGCTCAGGGTGATTCGCAAGACCCAGGTAGTTGTTCGCACAAAAGTTGATCACATGGCTGCCATCGGCAACGGTGATGTCCGCCTGCTGAGCAGACGTGATAATACGCTCTTCTTTAAACAACCCTTCCGCACGCGCGGTTTCAAGGTCGCTGTTTAACTGTTTGTAAAAATCACCACGCATTGCAATTCTCCAGACTCGGCAAATTTCGGCACATATTACCCAAACCTATAGTTCATGACGAGATGACACATTATCTCTTCTCGTTTTTGCAGCATAAATCACGTGTACCCTTGCGCTATGTCGGTGAATGGCTGAAGGGCAGCCATACTAATGATATGATAGAACCATTAGCGTCCGGGATTGTCCCCGGACTCCACACTTCAAAGGTTACAGTTATGATCATCGTTACCGGCGGCGCGGGCTTTATCGGCAGCAATATTGTTAAAGCTCTCAATGACAAAGGCATCACCGACATCCTGGTGGTTGACAACCTGAAAGACGGCACCAAGTTCGTCAACCTGGTGGATCTGAACATCGCTGACTACATGGATAAAGAAGACTTCCTTATCCAGATTATGGCAGGTGAAGAGTTCGGCGAGATCGAAGCCATCTTCCACGAAGGGGCATGCTCCTCCACCACAGAGTGGGACGGCAAGTACATGATGGACAACAACTATCAGTACTCTAAAGAGCTGCTTCACTACTGTCTGGAGCGTGAAATTCCTTTCCTGTATGCCTCTTCGGCGGCCACCTACGGCGGACGTACCTCTGATTTCATTGAATCCCGCGAATATGAGCAGCCGTTGAACGTTTACGGTTACTCCAAGTTCCTTTTCGACGAGTATGTGCGTCAGGTGTTGCCAGAAGCGAACTCCCAGATCGTTGGTTTCCGCTACTTCAACGTCTACGGGCCGCGCGAAGGCCACAAAGGCAGCATGGCGAGCGTGGCGTTCCATCTGAACACTCAGCTGAATAATGGCGAAAGTCCAAAACTGTTCGAAGGCAGCGACGGCTTTAAGCGTGACTTCGTCTACGTAGGCGACGTTGCCGCCGTGAACCTGTGGTTCTGGGAAAATGGGGTATCCGGTATTTTCAACCTTGGCACCGGCCGCGCGGAATCTTTCCAGGCCGTGGCTGACGCAACGCTGGCGTATCACAAGAAAGGCAGCATTGAGTACATTCCTTTCCCGGACAAACTGAAAGGCCGCTACCAGGCATTCACCAAGGCCGATCTGACTAACCTGCGCGCAGCGGGTTATGACAAGCCGTTCAAGACCGTTGCCGAAGGCGTAACGGAATATATGGCCTGGCTGAACCGCGACGCGTAAGTATGAGAATTCTGGTGATCGGCCCGTCATGGGTGGGCGACATGATGATGTCGCAAAGTCTCTATCGCACGCTCAAGGCGCGTTATCCCCAGGCGATAATCGACGTGATGGCACCCGCATGGTGCCGTCCGTTGTTATCGCGTATGCCGGAAGTGAATGAAGCCATCCCAATGCCACTCGGCCACGGGGCGCTGGAGATTGGCGAACGTCGTAAACTCGGCCACAGTCTGCGCGAGAAGCGTTATGACCGTGCTTACGTGTTACCCAATTCGTTTAAATCCGCGCTTGTGCCCTTCTTCGCCGGTGTGCCGCACCGTACCGGCTGGCGCGGTGAGATGCGCTACGGTCTGCTGAATGACGCACGCGTGCTGGATAAAGAGGCCTGGCCATTAATGGTGGAGCGCTATGTGGCGCTGGCCTACGACAAAGGCGTAATGCGCAGCGCAAAAGACCTGCCGCAGCCGCTGCTATGGCCACAGCTACAGGTCAGCGAGGGTGAAAAATCCCAGACCTGTAACGCGTTTGGTCTTTCCTCTGAACGGCCGATGATTGGCTTCTGCCCGGGCGCAGAATTCGGCCCGGCAAAACGCTGGCCGCACTATCACTACGCAGAGCTGGCAAAGCAGTTGATTGACGAAGGTTACCAGATCGTTCTGTTCGGCTCGGCCAAAGACCACGAGGCGGGGAACGAAATTCTTGCAGCCCTCAGCACAGAACAGCAGGCCTGGTGCCGCAACCTGGCCGGGGAAACCCAGCTTGAGCAGGCGGTGATTTTACTTGCTGCCTGTAAAGCCGTAGTCACCAACGACTCCGGGCTGATGCACGTCGCCGCCGCGCTCAACCGCCCGCTGGTTGCGTTGTACGGTCCAAGTAGCCCGGACTTCACGCCGCCGCTCTCAAATAAGGCGCGCGTTATTCGTCTGATCACGGGTTACCATAAGGTGCGTAAAGGCGATGCCGCGGAAGGTTATCACCAGAGCCTGATCGACATCACGCCGCAGCGCGTTCTCGAAGAACTCAACGAACTGCTGCTGAGCGAAGAAGGATAACGAATGCGGGTACTGATCGTTAAAACCTCTTCGATGGGTGATGTGCTGCATACGCTTCCGTCGCTGACGGACGCCATGCGGGCCATTCCAGGCATTCGTTTTGACTGGGTGGTGGAAGAGGGTTTCGCGCAGATCCCTACCTGGCATGAAGCGGTCGACCGCGTGATCCCGGTGGCCATCCGCCGCTGGCGTAAAGCGTGGTTTTCCACACCGATTAAAGCCGAGCGCAAAGCCTTCCGCGATGCGGTGCAGGCGCAGCGTTACGACGCCATAATCGACGCGCAGGGGCTGGTCAAAAGCGCCGCGCTGGTAACGCGCCTGGCACACGGTGTTAAGCACGGCATGGACTGGCAAACCGCCCGCGAACCACTCGCCAGCCTGTTCTATAACCGTCGTCACCATATTGCAAAGCAGCAGCACGCAGTGGAACGCACCCGCGAGCTGTTCGCAAAAAGTCTCGGTTACACAAAGCCGGAAACCCAGGGTGATTACGCGATCTCGCAGCATTTTCTGCGTGATGCAGAGAAGCCTGCGCAGCCTTGGCTGGTTTTCCTGCATGCCACAACGCGCGATGATAAGCACTGGCCGGAAACGCACTGGCGAAGACTCATTGAACTAATGCAACCTGCCGGCATCCATATTAAACTGCCGTGGGGTGCTGAACATGAGCGCCAGCGTGCTGAACGTCTGGCAGCCGGTTTTTCGCACGTCGAGGTTTTACCTAAACTCACGCTGGCGCAAGTTGCTGCAGAGCTGGCCGGAGCTAAAGCTGTCGTTTCCGTTGATACGGGTTTAAGCCATTTAACCGCGGCGCTGGATCGTCCAAACATCACGATTTTTGGCCCGACCGATCCCGGTTTGATTGGGGGTTACGGTAAAAACCAGCATAAAATGGTCAGCCCGACTCAACAAACGAGGGACATTAGCGCAGATGCCATTTTTTCATTTTTACAGGACAGCCACTGGCTTTCCGACAGGGATATCTAACGAATGAGTTACGTATTTCTGCTGATTTTACTCCTTCCGGTGAAGCTTATCCGGAAGCTGTTCCGCAAAGATACAGGTAAAAACCTGGTCATTCAGACAGCCAAAATCGGTGATTTTGTTAATGCGACGCCCCTGCTGGCATACCTGCAAAAAAGTGATGTGCTCATCAGTCGCAGCGTAGGTGCGCTGGCGAAGCATGACGAAACGATCGAAGAGATTTTTTTTATCGAGCAGCATAAGCGTAGTCTGTGGCGTAAGCTCAGCTTTGCCTGCCGCATCATGAACCGCTACGACAACGTCTATCTTCTGCAACCCAACAGTGTAAATCTCTTTTTTGCCGCCGTCTGTAATGCCAAAAACAAACAATTTTTAAGCATTTACACCCGCAGATGGTATCACGGGATTTTCTATCTCACCGCCGACGGTACCGTTGAGCACGGCAAAAAAACGCTATCAGTGACCAATTACCTGAAGCTGGCCGACCGTTCGTTGACGTGGCAGGACTCGCCCAAGCACGCCACAAAGCCGCTGTTCAAACCAGCGACCTACCCGGCAATTCTCGACAAACCTGATGTGATCCGCATCGGCATCAGCATTGCCGCAGGTAATAAAGCCAAAACAGTGCCTCCGGTCATCTGGAAGCGAATTATTGATCGTCTCGCCGACCTGCCCTGCGAGTTTTATGTGTTTGGCGCCCCTGATGAACAGTCGTGGCTGGATGATATCACCCGTGCTTACGGTGACATTCCTAATGTCGTTAACCTCATCGGCAAAATCCCTCTTGAAGATCTTCCGTGGGCGATTTCCAGGATGGATTGTTATATCGCGTCTGATTCAGGCAATGTCTATATTGCCGATGCAGTAGATGTACCCGTAGTGCTGCTGTTTGGCCCATGCTGCCACTATGAACAACGCCCACTTGGAAATGTGATGCTGATAGGTAACGACGACAATATTTGTTCTTATGTTTTTGAGACTAAATACTATTTCTCGCAAGACAGGGAAGAACTCTTTGCTGTAACAGACGAATCCTTAAACGAACTCAAACGTTTCATTTGCGCGTTACCAAAAGCTACCGCAACCCCATATACCTTTGATGCCCTGGGAAACTAATTTTTTATGGCTTTTCTAAGCATCATTATTGCTGCACATAACGCCGAAGATACCCTTCACACAACGTTAGAAAGCCTGCACGATGCCATCGATAATGTGGGCGACGATGTTGAGGTGATTATCTTTAACGACAGCTCCGATGATTCCACGCAAGATATTATTGAGACGTGGTTGCCAGCGTTTCCGAATGTACACTCCCGGCACGTTCAGTTTCGTAATGTAGGCCTTGTTCGCAATAGCGCATTCTCTCTGGCATCAGGTGACTACATTACCATGCTGGATAGTGATGACCGGCTGAAACCGGGTAGCATCAGGGACGCTGTAGCATTCCTCAAGACAGAGCGTCCTGATATGCTGCTGACGCGCCTGCTAGAAATTCGTGATATCAAAAAAATCACCCCCAACTGGCAAGGATTTTCTCCCGTTGCGTTGTCGCAACGGGAGGCTATAAAACGTTTCCTGCTGCATAAAGATTTCCAGGCACATCTCATTGGTCAATTCATTCATCGCAAGTTATACGAAAGTAATCCGATTCCTTCATTGGTGTGTTATGAGGATTTTGCGGTATTCCCTGGCATGTTGATGCAATCGAGTAAAATAGCCTATCAACGTCGCGGGCACTATTACTACATCAAGCGTAGCGACAGTTTGTCGAGCAAACTCGACGCGAGCAAAATCAAAACGCTTGTGGAATGCACATTGCTGATGGAAAAAACATTCCCGCAGCCGTTTCAACATCTCATAAATTGTCATTGGTTTGATATTTACAGTAATCATCGGCAACATCTGACCGACCAGCATTTCCAGCTTGTTAAACAACGGGTAAAAGCACTTTATTCTCTCTCATTTTTCTTATCCAGCGATGTTCGCTTCAGCTATAAAAAAAGGGTTATTGAGGCATTATGGAAAAAATAAAATTGCGACTCTATCGAGTGACGCTAATTTTGAGACTTATTTCGTTGTCCTCGACATTACTTATTGTTGGTAACAGCGTTAATCATAATGCCCGCGATGCGGGCATTAATTTTTCTTGTATTGATAAAACTCCGCCAGCGTCATCCCTACCGTCTTATCGGATAACCAGCTAAAGAGCACTTCCAGATCCTGATACAACCCTTCAATCGCCGCCTCATCTTTAAACGTAGGACTTCCGCCCGGCATAAATTCCGAGGAATGCAGCATAAACTCCACGTAGTCATGTCCCTGAGACAGGCATTGCTGTGCGACCTGAATCATCTGCGACGCATTACCACCGGACGGTCTCAACCAGTTTACGGACGGTGATCGATATTTACCGCGCAGGCGATCGTAGCCCTGTTTGACGGTGTTCAACCAGGCCGGATGCTTATACTGGATGCTCATCGGCACTTCGAGTAAGGGGCTATTGCCCGCTCGTGAGATATCGTCTGTATCAATATAGTAGGCGTGGTCTGGAAAGTGCTGATAATTGGTTCCGCCATTCCCCTGCGGGGCGCCTTTCGCGTTACGCCAGTTCACGCGCGGCGTAACAGAGCAATCAACCTGGTAGCCCAGTTCGATCAGCAGTCTGGCGTAACGGCTATCAAAGGCCCAGCGCCCGGCGCGATGGCTTAACATTTTGGTCTGGAAGGTCTCTTCCAGCAGACGGGTCATGAACAACACTTTCTCGCGCATAACCTCATCTGAAAATTCAATCAAATACGGCTGCCAGCGCCAGTCATCTCCGGTGAGATCGTGTTCAGGAGGGCTATTCCACGCGTGAAGGTGCATCCCGACTTCACCCTGACCGCGGGCGATCACATCTTTGGCAAACTCAATGAAAACCGGCTCAATCGCCATCTCATAATTTGTCAGCCATACGGGTTTGAAACCGAAACGCTCACAAAGCGTCTGGAATCGCGCCAGATAGCGCGCATTCTCCGTTTTAATGACGCGGTGATTTTGCCAGAGATTATCGCCTTCAGTATCAATCGTGATGATAAACGCTGGTTTTTTCATAATGAGTCCGCAAGACAGGAAAGTTAGCGCTATGTTACGCACTCACCGAAGCATGAGTAAACCCTTCCAGGGAATTTCCTGAGATTATGGAGAAAGAGTGCAAGTCGCTATCAGGTCTATTAGAATTGCCAACAGTACAACGCCAATAAGATGATGATGAATAACTTACCTGACACGCCTGATTTGCGCATTTTACTTATCAAACTCCGCCATCATGGCGACATGTTACTGACCACTCCCGTCATTGATTCGTTACGTCAAAAATGGCCGCAGGCACAGATTGATGTGCTGTTGTATGAAGAAACCCGCGATATGCTCGCCGCACACCCGGCGATCGGTACTGTTTACGGGATCGACCGTAAATGGAAGCAGCTGGGCACGCTGAAACATCTGCAAAAAGAGTGGCAGTTGCTCTGTGCGTTAAGGAAACAGCATTATCACCTGGTGATTAATCTTGCCGATCAGTGGCGCAGCGCTATCGTTACCCGTTTCACCGGCGCACCGGTACGACTCGGGTTCGCTTTTAATAAGCGCAACAACGCATTCTGGCGGTTTTGCCATAGCGATTTGGTCTCTGTGGCCGGGCACAACGCGTTGCACACTGTCGAACAGAACCTCTCTATTTTGTCGCCATTACCGGTCACCGCTCAACCTGCCGTGACCATGGCCTACCATGCTGAAGACTGGCACGAGGCTCACCAAAAGTTGATGCAAAACGGTGTGGGAGACAACTACATCGTGATTCAGCCTACGTCGCGCTGGTTCTTTAAATGCTGGGACGAAGGCAAAATGGCGCAAACCATCACGGCGCTGCAGCAGGATGGCCACACTGTCGTCCTCACCGCCGGGCCGGATAAAAAAGAGCTGGCGATGATCGATCGCATTCTCGCCGCCTCGCCAGAGACGGGGGTCGTCTCGCTGGCAGGTCAGCTCACGTTGCGTCAACTGGCTTCGCTTATCGATCATGCGTCTCTGTTTATTGGCGTTGACTCCGTTCCGATGCATATGGCCGCTGCGCTTCAGACCCCCTGTGTGGCATTGTTTGGCCCATCAAAACTCACCTTCTGGTCACCCTGGCAGGTTAATGGGGAAGTCATCTGGGCAGGTGATTACGGCCCGCTGCCCGATCCAGACGCCATTGATACCAAAACAAAAGAACGCTATCTCGACGCCATTCCCGTTGATGCTGTCGTCTCCGCCGCAAGGAGATATCTGTCATGAAACACCATCGCCTGGCGATTGTTCGCCAAAAGTATCGCCCGGATGGCGGGGCAGAACGCTTCGTGTCTCGCGCCCTTACCGCGCTGAGCAACCAAAATCTCGAGCTCAACGTCATCACGCGCGAATGGCAGGGTGAGAAACAGGACGACTGGCATATTCATATTTGCGATCCGCGCAAATGGGGCCGCATCAGCCGCGAGCGCGGATTTGCGCATGCCGCACGTGCGCTCTGGCAGCAGCAGCAGTTTGATATTGTGCAAAGCCACGAGCGCATTCCGGGCTGTGACATTTATCGTGCAGGCGACGGCGTACACCGACGCTGGCTCCTGCAGCGCGCACGCATTCTGCCTGCCTGGCGTGCAAAACTGCTGATGCATGATCGATATCACCGCTATGTGATGAATGCCGAACGTGAAATGTACCAGGCGCCGGAGTTAAAGGCGGTTATCTGTAATGCGGAGATGATCAAGCGCGAAATCGTCGAAGACTTTGATATTGACGCAAAAAAAATACATGTGATTTATAATTCAATTGATTCCACCCGTTTCGTTCCGGCAGAAGAGGCACAACGTATTGCATTGCGTCAGCAGTTTGGTTTGCCGACCGATGCCGTCATTTTCTGCTTCGTAGGGTCAGGATTTGAACGAAAAGGATTGGCCAGCGCTATACGCGCCGTTGCGGGTACTGCGGCGTGGCTGATTGTGGTTGGGCAGGATAAAGCAGAACGTCGCTATCGCGACCTCGCCCGTTCATTAGGCTGCGAGGGGCAAATCCGTTTTCTGGGGATGCAAAAAGAGACGCTGCCATTTTATCAGCTATCTGATGGTTTACTGCTACCAACGCTGTATGATCCTTTCCCTAACGTCATTCTTGAAGCGATGGCCTGCGGTTTGCCGGTCATTACATCAGAGAGTTGCGGTGGGGCAGAATTTATTCAGCAAGGCCAGAACGGATTTTACTGTGACGCACTTGATATCAGCACCCTGAAGGAGGCGGTAGCGGCCACCCCTTCGCTGGAAAAAAATAACGATATGGGACGAGCGGCACGTGAACGTGTAAAAGACGCCACCCCCGAAAAACTGTCAAGTCAGCTTATTTCGCTTTATCAAAAATTACTGGATTAAAAATGCGCATCCTAATGATTATTGATGGTTTACCCGGTGGAGGAGCTGAAAAAACGGTTCTTACACTCTCCAGCGGATTAACAGAGATGGGGCATCAGGTCTCTCTCTTCTCGCTGCGGAAAGTGTGCGACTACGCCATTCCGGAAGGCATCGATTATCAGGTCGTTCAGGATACCTGCAAAAAACCGTGGCGGAAGCTAACGGAGATCCCACGCCGCGCCAGGCTGCTGGATCAGGCTATCGAGCGGGCGGAGCGCAGCGGCAAATTTGATGTGGTGTTCTCGCATCTGCACAAAACTGACCGCATCGTGGCGCACTGCCGCGCCCTGGAGCGCGATAAAGTCTGGTTCTGCGTGCATGGCATGTTCTCATTCTCCTACCTTCGTCATCGCCGTGGGCTTTCACGCTGGTTTAAACACACTAAGATTCGCCATACCTACGAAAACCGCAACGTGGTCGCCGTCTCAGGCGCCGTGTTGAAAGATCTTTCAGAAACGCTGGCCCTGAATCTCCGACGCACGGCGGTAATCCATAATCCTTTTGATATTCCTGAAATCCAGCGTCTGGCGGACGCCCCCTTTGAGATGCAGGGAAAGGATTACATCATTCACGTCGGCCGCTTCCATGAACACAAGCGCCACGATCGCCTGCTACGGGCGTTCGCGCTGAGTCAGCTCAATACCACGCTGGTCATGATGGGCAATGGCTCTGAGGCTAAAATTCAAAAGCTTAAGCAGCTTGCCCGCGAACTGGGCATTGAAGACAAAACGGTTTTCCGTCCGTTCGAACCTAATCCTTATCCCTGGATTAAAGGGGCACGCCTTTTAGTGTTAAGTTCTGACTGCGAAGGTTTTGGTAATGTGCTGGTTGAATCCATTATCTGCCAGACGCCACCCGTCAGTACACATTGTCCAGGTGGCCCCGCCGAAATCCTCAAGGGAGACTTATCCCGCGGTCTGGCAGAGATGAATGACGAGTCTCTGGCAAAAACGCTGGCGGATATTTATACCTCTCCACCGGTCGTTGATCGCGCAACCATTGCATCGTTCGGTATCAAGGCCATTTGCCAGCAATATATTGCTTTGGTCGACAATCAAAAATAATCAGGTTTCTTATGCAAAATTCAGCGCCATTATTAAGCGTGGTGGTAGCCGTTTATAACGGTGAAGCGTTCCTGGATCAGTTCTTTACCTGCCTTGTGGATCAACGCATCGACAGTATGGAAGTCATCATCGTCAATGACGGCTCCACGGACCGTTCGATGCAGATCGTCGAAAACTGGCGCGAAAAGCTGCCGCAGATGCAGGTTATTGAGCAGCAAAATCAGGGCGTATCCATCGCGCGTAATACCGGTCTGGCCGTCGCGACGGGCCAATATCTTTCTTTCCCTGATATTGATGATGTCTTTAAACCCGGCATGTATCAGCACCTGCTTGATATGGCTGTTACGCAACGTCTTGATGTCGCTACCTGTAACGGCAACTACGTCTGGGAAAATAATAAGAAGCCTTCACGCCCTATTTTCCCTGAAGACAAACTGGCATCAACGGGCGTCATGTCCGGCCCTGCATGGCTCAAAATGGCGCTCGACTCCCGTAAGTTCCTGCACGTGACCTGGCTGAACATCTATCGTCATGACTTTATTCGCGAGCACGGTTTTCACTTTGAACCGGGGTTGCGCCATCAGGATATTCCGTGGACCACAGAAGTACTGCTGGCGGCGGAGCGGGTGCAGTACACCAGTGAACGTTACTACGACTACTACATTCACTCTGCGTCGGTGTCTCATATGCCGGACAATGACGACACGCTCATTCGCTCGGCGCGTCACTACATGAAAATCCTGCAGATGCTCGATGCCATTAATCAGCGCTACCCCGATAAAGTGAAAGGGATCCCTGCTTGCCACTGGCAAATTGCCAAAGAAGGGCTGGGCATCATTCATACTTTCGACAACATGAAAGATGAGCAGAAAAAGGCATTTATTATCAAAGAGTTTTTCGATAAAGGGATCTGGAAACTCATCTGGAAAAATGCAAAAAGTCCCCGATTGCGCTGGCGACTGGGCCGTCGTTACTTCCGTTTGAAGCGCTATGTGGCATAAGAGATAGCTTTACCTGGCCCAAATGCTTAGAATTTGCCCGCCGAAACTAAAAAGACGGATAATCGCTTGGAATTGTTGTATACCGCCCTGCTCTATATCATTCAGCCACTGGTGTGGCTGAGACTGCTGCTTCGTAGCCGTAAAGCGCCTGCGTACCGAAAACGCTGGGCTGAACGCTATGGCTTCTGTCGCAATAAAGTTGCCCCGGACGGTATTTTGCTGCATTCCGTTTCTGTTGGCGAAACGCTGGCAGCGATCCCGCTGGTTCGCGCCCTGCGTCACCGTTATCCGTCGCTACCGATCACCGTCACGACCATGACGCCGACCGGCTCTGAGCGCGTGATGTCCGCCTTCGGTAAAGACGTGCATCACGTCTATCTGCCCTACGACCTTCCCTGCGCCATGAACCGTTTTCTGGAAACCGTTCGCCCTAAACTGGTGATCGTGATGGAAACCGAGCTGTGGCCGAATATGATTTCCGCTCTGCATGCCCGTAAAATTCCACTGGTGATCGCTAACGCGCGTCTGTCAGAACGTTCGGCAAAAGGCTACGGCAAGCTGGGGAAATTTATGCGCCGCCTGCTCAGCAAAATCACACTGATTGCTGCGCAAAACGAAGAAGACGCAGCGCGCTTTATCTCGCTTGGCCTGAAACGCAACCAGCTGGCGGTGACAGGCAGCCTCAAATTCGATATCTCCGTCACGCCTGAACTTGCCGCCCGTGCTATCACGCTGCGCCGCCAGTGGGCACCGCGTCGCCAGGTCTGGATTGCGACCAGCACCCATGATGGCGAAGAGGCGATTATCCTGCAGGCGCATCGTAAGCTGCTGGAGAAATTCCCCGATTTGCTGCTGATTCTGGTACCTCGCCATCCCGAGCGTTTTAAAGACGCCCGTGAAATGGTGCAAAAAGGCGGCTTCAGCTTCACCCTGCGCAGCAGCGGTGAGATCCCCTCCACCAGCACGCAGGTGGTTATTGGCGATACCATGGGTGAGCTGATGCTGCTGTATGGCATCGCTGATCTGGCCTTTGTTGGCGGCAGCCTGGTGGAGCGTGGTGGCCATAACCCGCTGGAACCAGCGGCCCATGCCATTCCCGTGCTGATGGGTCCACATACCTTCAACTTCAAAGATATCTGTGCGAAATTGCAGCAAGCGGAAGGGCTAATTACCGTGACCGATGCGGATTCGGTGGTCAAAGAGGTCTCGACTCTGCTGACCGACGAAGATTACCGCCTGTGGTACGGTCGTCATGCCGTCGAAGTGCTGCATCAGAACCAGGGTGCCCTCACCCGTCTGCTGCAGCTTCTGCAACCTTATCTGCCGCAGCGGAGCCACTAATGTCAACGCGCCTGTCGGTCGTTCTGATCGCCAAAAACGCTGCCGACCTGCTTCCGGATTGCCTGGCCTCCGTTGCCTGGGCTGACGAAATTATCCTGCTCGACTCCGGCAGTGAAGACAACACGGCGGACGTTGCCCGCGCAGCGGGTGCAAAAGTCTATACCAACACCGACTGGCAAGGGTATGGCATCCAGCGCCAGCGTGCGCAGGGATATGCCACCGGTGATTATGTACTGATACTCGACACAGACGAGCGCATCACGCCGGAGCTGCGTCAGGCTATTCAGGCGGTGCTCGCCGCACCAACGCCGGGCACGGTCTACAGCATTGCGCGTCGTAACTATTTCCTTGGCCGTTTTATGCGTCACAGCGGCTGGTACCCCGACCGGGTCACGCGCCTCTACGAGCGCGAGCGGTATCAGTACAATGATAATCTGGTCCATGAATCCCTGGCCTGCGACAGTGCGCCAGTCGTCCCGCTGACGGGCGATCTTTTGCACCTGACCTGCCGGGATTTCGCCAGCTTCCAGCGTAAACAGCTCAACTATGCCACCGCCTGGGCACAGGAGCGCCATCAGCGCGGCAAGAAAGCCACGCTGACAGGTATCTTCACCCATACGCTGGGGGCATTTCTGAAAACGCTGCTGCTGCGTGGCGGCGTGCTGGACGGTAAACAGGGCTGGTTACTGGCCGTGGTAAATGCCCAGTATACTTTCAACAAATACACCGAGCTGTGGGCGCTCAGCCGCGGCTACTCAGAGAAAACGTGAGCCATGAGCACAAAAGCGATTTATCCAGGTACCTTTGATCCGATCACCAATGGTCATCTTGATATCATCACCCGTGCGTCGTGCATGTTCGACAAGGTGATTCTGGCGATTGCTGCCAGCCCCAGTAAAAAACCGATGTTTGACCTGAACGAGCGCGTCGCGCTTGCCACCGAGGCCATTGCGCACCTGCCGAACGTGGAAGTGGTGGGCTTCAGCGATCTGATGGCCAACTTTGCCCGCGCCCAGCAGGCGACGATTCTGATCCGTGGCTTACGCGCGGTGGCAGACTTCGAGTATGAGATGCAGCTGGCGCATATGAATCGTCATTTGATGCCGGAGCTGGAAAGCGTATTTCTGATGCCATCCAAGGAGTGGTCGTTCATCTCTTCCACGCTGGTGAAAGAGGTGGCGCGTCATCACGGGGACGTTACCCATTTCCTGCCGGTTAACGTCCACCAGGCGTTGATGGACAAGCTAAAGTAGCGCTATTTCTGGCACTGACGGCAATAGAATGTGGCGCGCTGGGCATGCTTTGTTGCGATGATCGGCGTTCCACATACTCTGCACGGCTCGCCTTTGCGGCCATACACCTGCAGCTCCTGAGCAAAATAGCCTGGCTTACCATCGCTTTGCAGGAAGTCCTTCAGCGTCGTTCCCCCCTGCTCAATTGAGCGAAGCAGCACCGCTTTAATCACCCGTACCAGCAGCTCACACTCCTGCGCCGACAGCGAAGAGGCCAACCGATCGGGATGGATCCCGGCTGCAAACAGCGATTCGCTGGCATAGATATTCCCCACGCCGACCACCAGCTTGTTATCCATCAGCCAGGGTTTAATCGGGGTTTTCTTTTTCGCACACTTCGCTTTCAGGTATTCCGCGTTAAACGCTTCTGAAAGCGGCTCTGGCCCCAGATGTGCCAGTACGCTATGTCCTTCCAGTTCTTTGGTCCACAACCATGCGCCAAAGCGGCGGGGATCGGTATAACGCAACACTTTGCCGTTACTCATCACCAGATCGACATGGTCATGCTTTTCCGCAGGCAGCTCTTCAGTGAGGATCCGCAGGCTGCCGGACATGCCAAGATGAATGATGATCCAGCCATCGGGCAGCTCCAGAAGCAGATATTTCGCGCGGCGCTGGACGCTGAGGATCGGTTTATCGCTTAACGCATGGATCTCATCAGAAACCGGCCAACGGAGGCGACCGTTACGCACGGTAGCATGAAGAATAGTCGCGCCGACCAGATGCGGCTCAATACCGCGGCGGCTGGTCTCCACCTCAGGTAATTCAGGCATGATTCCTCCGTAGTAAGATGCAGAATGCAAAAAACCCCGCAGTTGCGGGGTTTTTCAATACAAGGAGGCTAAAATTATTTGATTTTAGCTTCTTTGTACATTACGTGCTGGCGTACAACTGGATCGAATTTTTTCAGTTCCAGTTTTTCCGGCTTAGTACGTTTGTTCTTCGTGGTGGTGTAGAAGTGACCTGTACCAGCAGAAGAAACCAGCTTGATTTTCTCGCGAATACCTTTAGCCATGATTTATTTCCTCTTTAAGTACTTAGTACTTTTCGCCACGGGCACGCAGTTCGGACAGAACTGTATCGATGCCTTTCTTATCAATTACACGCATACCTTTAGCAGATACGCGCAGGGTGACAAAACGCTTCTCGCTCTCAACCCAGAAACGGTGAGAGTGCAGGTTCGGCAGGAAACGGCGTTTAGTCGCGTTCAGTGCGTGGGAACGGTTGTTACCGGTCACCGGACGCTTGCCAGTAACTTGGCAGACTCGGGACATGTCTATTCTCCAAAAATCAAATTAGCTCGAGCTTCGTATGGGGTATCGGCGCCTCGTCAGGCTTTACAGCCCGGTCATCGCATAGTTCTATTGAACTCTCGATTGCCAGGCCCAAATGCCAAACCCGAGATTCTCAAAGGTGGCGTAGTATACGCTGACTCGGCGGTGTGCTCAAGTCCCGAACAGACAAAGATCCCGATGGATCGCGAGAAATAGCCTAAATCCAGCCATGTTCTGCAAAAGAAAGGTACTCTCCGCGGCCAATTATCAGATGGTCCAGCACACGAATGTCCATGAATTGACAGCATTTGACAATGCGGTCGGTGATCTCTTTGTCAGCTCTGCTTGGTTCTGCACAGCCAGAAGGGTGATTATGCGCGAGTATCACGCCGGCTGCATTCAATTTTATTGCTTCGCGCACAATTTCACGCGGATGAACCTCAACATGGCTTAGCGTGCCCGAGAAAAGGTGGCTATGCTTGAGCACCCGGTTCCGGTTGTCGAGAAAGATCACCATAAAGATCTCGCGTTCAATATCGGTTAACTGACTTTGCAGAAACTCGCGCGTCATCGCAGGAGTCAGTATCGGGTCCTCCTCCTGCATACGAACACACTGAAAACGGCGGGCCAGTTCGGCAATCCCTTTAAGCTGGGCATATTTCGCCACACCGATACCCTCCACATGCGCAAACTCCGCCAGTTCCGCCGTCATCAAACCGTAGAGTGAACCAAAATGGCCTATCAGATCTTTTGCCAGCGTAAAGACCGTTTTGCCCGGCGTACCGGTGCGCAAAAAAAGCGCCAGCAGTTCTTCATCCTTTAGCAAGGTGACGCCATAGCGCAGCAATTTTTCGCGCGGCAAGAGCAGTTCATCCTCGTCTTCCATGCTTTTTCTCCCTGTTTTTTGCCCATCTTGCCATAGGCTACTCAGGTACCTGACTCTCGCGTCTCGTTCTTGCGTAACGCCTCGCAAAGTGACCGAAGGACAAGATCACCCCGTTTTTGGGATTGTGATAAAATGCCCGCTCTCTGGTGAAACCCAACAGGAAAGAATCATGATGAGCCTGGCCGGTAAAAAAATCGTTCTTGGCGTTAGCGGCGGCATTGCAGCCTATAAAACGCCGGAACTGGTGCGCCGTCTGCGCGAGCGCGGGGCCGACGTACGGGTCGCGATAACCGAAGGCGGAAAAGCCTTTATCACTCCTCTGAGCCTGCAGGCCGTTTCAGGATACCCGGTATCTGACAGCCTGCTTGACCCTGCCGCAGAAGCCGCGATGGGCCATATTGAGCTTGGGAAATGGGCAGACCTGGTTATCCTTGCCCCCGCCACGGCCGATTTAATTGCCCGCGTTGCCGCCGGGATGGCGAACGATCTGGTTTCGACCATTTGTCTGGCCACGCCCGCTCCTGTTGCCGTTGTGCCGGCCATGAATCAGCAGATGTATCGCAATGCCGCGACCCAGCATAATCTACAGACGCTGGCCTCACGCGGCCTGCTGATCTGGGGGCCGGACAGCGGGAGCCAGGCCTGTGGCGATGTCGGCCCAGGTCGTATGCTTGATCCATTGACTATTGTCGATATGGCCGCGGCCCATTTTTCGCCTGTCAACGACCTGCAACATCTCAACATCATGATTACAGCCGGCCCAACGCGCGAGCCGCTGGATCCGGTACGTTACATTACCAACCACAGCTCCGGTAAAATGGGCTTTGCGATTGCGGCCGCAGCGGCGAAACGCGGCGCGAACGTCACGCTGGTCAGTGGCCCGGTCTCGTTACCTACGCCGCCTTTTGTGCAGCGTATTGACGTCATCACCGCGCTGGAAATGGAGGCCGCGGTACAGGCCCATGCGCAAAACCAGCAGATTTTTATCGGTTGTGCTGCCGTCGCGGACTACCGCGCAGAGACCATTTCCGATGCCAAAATCAAAAAGCAAGGCGATGAATTAACACTAAAAATGGTGAAAAACCCGGACATCGTTGCTGGTGTCGCCGCGCTGAAAACCCATCGTCCTTACGTTGTTGGGTTTGCCGCAGAAACAAATAATGTGGAAGAATATGCCCGGCAAAAACGTACCCGCAAAAACCTCGATTTGATTTGCGCGAATGACGTATCGCTGGCCACGCAAGGATTTAACAGCGACAGCAACGCACTGCACCTTTTCTGGCAGGATGGAGATAAAATCTTACCGCTTGAGCGCAAGGAACTCCTGGGCCAACAATTACTGGACGAGATCGTTACCCGTTATGATGAAAAAAATCGACGTTAAGATTCTGGACCCGCGTGTTGGCGAGCAATTCCCGCTGCCAACCTATGCCACCTCCGGCTCTGCCGGTCTTGACCTGCGCGCCTGTCTCGATGACGCCGTAGAACTGGCTCCGGGTGCGACCACCCTGATCCCAACGGGCCTGGCGATTCACATTGCTGACCCTTCACTGGCGGCGGTGATCCTGCCACGTTCAGGCCTGGGTCATAAGCATGGTGTTGTGCTGGGTAACCTGGTCGGCCTGATCGACTCTGACTACCAGGGCCAGCTGATGGTCTCCGTCTGGAACCGAGGTCAGGACAGCTTCACCATTGAACCGGGCGAGCGTATCGCGCAGATGGTCTTTGTACCTGTGGTGCAGGCAGAATTTAACCTGGTGGCAGACTTTAATGCCACCGACCGTGGCGAAGGCGGCTTCGGCCATTCCGGGCGCAAATAACCGCCCGACAGACACGCATCTCACAGCGTCATAATGTCATAACAAACCGCAAACGCCAGTTTGCGGTCGCTGTGTGGATGCCAGCCTGACAAGTGCTTATTTTCAGGGGTATTTTGCAACATGGCAGAAAAACAAACCGCGAAAAGGAACCGTCGCGAAGAAATACTTCAATCTCTGGCGCTGATGCTTGAATCCAGCGATGGCAGTCAACGCATCACCACCGCAAAACTGGCCGCCTCTGTAGGCGTGTCTGAAGCGGCGCTGTACCGTCATTTCCCGAGCAAAACCCGGATGTTCGACAGCCTGATCGAGTTTATCGAAGACAGTCTGATCACGCGTATCAACCTGATTCTGAAAGACGAAAAAGACACCACTGCGCGTCTGCGTCTGATTGTGCAATTGATTCTGGGATTTGGAGAACGTAACCCGGGCCTGACCCGTATTCTGACTGGCCATGCGCTGATGTTTGAGCAGGACAGACTGCAGGGCCGCATTAACCAGCTATTCGAGCGTATTGAAGCGCAGCTGCGCCAGGTACTGCGTGAAAAGAAAATGCGCGAAGGCGAAGGTTACAGCACGGATGAAACGCTGCTGGCAAGCCAGATCCTGGCGTTTTGCGAAGGCATGCTCTCCCGTTTTGTACGCAGTGAGTTCAAATACAGCCCAACGGACGATTTCGACGCCCGTTGGCCGTTAGTGGCGGCGCAGTTGCAGTAACGTCGTTGCCGGATGGCGGCTTCGCCTTATCCGGCCTACGAATTGCGCAGGCCCGGCAAGCGACGCGCCACCGGGCGATTCCGTTACACGCCAAACTCTTCGCGATATGCCCGCACCGCAGCCAGATGATCCGCCATCTCTGGCTTCTCTTCCAGATACGCAATCAGGTCTTTCAGGTTGATGATTGACGTCACTTTGCAGCTGTAATCACGTTCAACTTCCTGAATGGCCGAGATTTCACCACGACCCCGTTCCTGACGGTCCAGAGAAATCAACACGCCAGCCAGCGTCGCGCCGTTGGCCTGGATAATCTCCATGGATTCGCGAATGGCGGTACCCGCGGTGATGACGTCGTCCACCAGCATCACGCGCCCCTGCAGTGGGCTGCCGACCAGGTTGCCGCCTTCACCGTGGGTTTTGGCCTCTTTACGGTTAAAGCAGTACGGCACGTCGCGGTCATGGTGTTCTGCCAGCGCAACCGCGGTGGTGGTCGCAATCGGAATGCCCTTATAGGCCGGGCCAAACAGCAGGTCGAAATCAATCCCTGAATCCACCAGAGCTTCGGCATAGAAACGGCCTAACAGCGCCAGATCGCGCCCGGTATTGAACAGCCCGGCATTGAAGAAATAGGGACTCTTGCGCCCGGATTTCAGCGTAAACTCGCCAAACTTGAGGACCTGCTTGTTAAGCGCAAACTCAATAAACTGGCGCTGATACGGTTTCATGGATTCGCTCCTTTGTCTTTTCTGTCTTACAGGCAAAAAAAAGGCGACTCATTGGTCGCCTTTAAAATCAATTTTCTAACGCCGCTTTCTGCGTCGTTACAATAGATTCAATTCCCCCTCGGGCCAGAGCCAGCAAGGTGAGAAGTTCTTCGTGGGTAAACGGTTCGCCTTCTGCGGTGCCCTGCACCTCGATGATACGTCCGTCTTCGGTCATCACCACGTTCATGTCAGTTTCGGCAGCGGAGTCTTCTACGTATTCCAGATCGCAAAGCGCTTCACCGTTAACGATACCGACGGACACCGCGGCAACCATCCCTTTCATTGGGTTTGTTTTCAGCTTACCGGCCGCAACCAGTTTATTCAGGGCATCCGCCAGCGCCACACAGGCACCGGTAATCGATGCGGTACGCGTGCCACCGTCAGCCTGAATGACGTCGCAGTCCAGGGTAATGGTGAATTCGCCCAGCGTTTTCAGATCAACAGCGGCGCGCAGCGCACGCGCGATGAGGCGCTGAATTTCCATGGTACGGCCGCCCTGCTTACCCTTTGCCGCTTCACGGGCATTACGGGTATGCGTTGCACGCGGCAGCATGCCGTATTCAGCCGTGATCCAGCCCTGGCCCTGACCTTTCAGGAAGCGCGGAACGCCTTCTTCAATGGAAGCCGTGCACAGCACTTTGGTGTCACCAAACTCAACCAGAACGGAGCCTTCAGCGTGTTTTGTATAGTTACGGGTCAGGGTGACGGGACGCACCTGATTGGCGCTACGACCTGCTGGACGCATGATGAATTCTCCGGCTTGAAACGAATGTGGCTGCGCATTATACGGATAAAGGACGCTTATTCCTATCCTGAGAAGCCCCTGAAAGCTATAATCCCCCCATCTCTCCTTTAAAAACGGGAATATCTATGATCCGCAGTATGACCGCCTACGCCCGGCGTGAAATCAAGGGTAGCTGGGGTAGCGCTACCTGGGAAATGCGTTCGGTAAACCAGCGCTATCTGGAAACCTATTTCCGTATGCCGGAGCAGTTCCGCAGCCTTGAGCCTGTGGTGCGTGAGCGTATCCGTACGCGTCTGACGCGCGGCAAAGTGGAATGTAACCTGCGTTTTGAGCCGGATGCCAGCGCGCAGGGCGAACTGATCCTCAACGAAAAACTGGCAAAACAGCTCGTCAATGCGGCGAATTGGGTCAAAATGCAAAGCGACGAAGGCGAAATTAATCCGGTTGATATTCTGCGCTGGCCTGGCGTTATGGCTGCCGGAGAGCAGGATCTGGATGCAATTGCCGCTGAAATCCTTGCCGCCCTCGACAGCACGCTCGATGACTTTATCGTTGCTCGCGAAACCGAAGGCCAGGCACTGAAAGCGATGATTGAACAGCGCCTTGAAGGCGTCAGCGCCGAAGTGGCAAAAGTACGTACCCATATGCCGGAAGTGCTGCAGTGGCAGCGCGAGCGTCTGGTTGCCAAACTGGAAGAAGCGGAAGTTCAGCTGGAAAATAACCGTCTGGAACAAGAGCTGGTGCTGATGGCGCAGCGCGTTGACGTGGCCGAAGAGCTGGACCGTCTGGAAGCACACGTTAAAGAGACCTACAACATTCTGAAGAAGAAAGAAGCCGTTGGTCGTCGTCTCGACTTTATGATGCAGGAATTCAACCGCGAGTCGAATACCCTGGCGTCTAAATCAATCAATGCCGACGTAACGAATTCCGCCATTGAGCTCAAGGTACTGATTGAGCAGATGCGCGAGCAGATCCAGAATATTGAGTAATACTATTCGGGTGGCGTCGACCGACGTCACCCATTACTATTTCTAATCCATTTTTACCCGTCTTTTCTCGATTTGCCGCCATCAATCAAACTTCTCCACTATGGGTAGATAAAATTTTATAGGGCAAACCCGCTCACTTTAGAAAATCTCAATCGTGATCGTGCGCACAAAACGTTAACCTTCCCGGCTTCACACCGGAGGTTATATGCTGCTTCACACTCTTTATCTCATTGGCATTACTGCAGAAGCCATGACTGGTGCGCTTGCAGCCGGTCGTCGCCGAATGGATACCTTCGGCGTGATCATTATTGCCACAGCGACCGCGCTGGGCGGCGGTTCCGTGCGCGATATTCTGCTGGGCCATTACCCGCTGGGCTGGGTGAAAAACCCCGAGTACGTGATTATTGTGGCGACCGCCGCCGTAGTAACCACCATTGTCGCGCCCGTTATGACCCATCTGCGTCGCCTGTTTTTGGTGCTTGATGCGCTCGGGCTGATTGTCTTTTCCATCATTGGCGCACAAATCGCACTCGATATGGGCGAAGGGCCAGTTATCGCCACCATTGCCGCCGTGGTGACCGGGGTGTTTGGAGGCGTGCTGCGCGATATGTTTTGCAAACGTATTCCTCTGGTCTTTCAAAAAGAGCTATATGCCGGCATCTCCTTCGCCGCAGCGGTGCTCTATATTGCCCTGCAGCATTATGTTTCGAACCATGATGTGGTGGTCATCTCCACGCTGCTGTTCGGCTTTACGGCCCGCATGCTGGCGTTGCGACTGAAGCTCGGCCTGCCGGTGTTTCACTACAAACACAGCGCTCACTAATTTCAGAATCCCTTGATGTGCTGTTCAGCCAGCCACTTTGCCAGCACATCCACCTCCGGCGCGTGGAGCCAGTTAACGATTTGCAGCGCTTTCTCCTCTCCGGTCCCCGGCAAGGTCTGCCAGTCCATAGCGCTACGCTGGTGCATGGTCTGCCATGATAGCTCTCCGGCGGCTTTCAGAGTCGCCTGAGCCAGCGGAACACCCATCGCCATGATCCAACGAATAAAAGGACGCTCGCGCACCAGATTAAACTGATGCCAGAGCGCCAGTCCGCGTGCAGCCGAAAACCCCGGCGTGGTTTGCAGCTGCGCCTGGGTTAACAACAGCCATGAGAAAATATGTTCAAAGCGATGTGCCTGCCAGAGCGACCGCCAGCCTGACTCGCCTAAACCGGCAATATCCAGCCCCTGCTTAGAACTGAGCCACGTCAGCCGGGCAAAGAACTGCTCCATACATTCCGGTGAAGCGTAAAAACAGCTGAGAGAATGGTACTGCGGGACTGGAGGTTCTGGTTTTTGCCGGTCGGTCCCTCGCCAGACGACTTTGTCGAATCGGGGGATCCCCTGCCCGGCCAGGCTTACCTGGATCTGATCGCCCGGCGCGATATCCAGCCTTTGCCAGCGGCCAACGGACCCGAGGCTAACCCGCTGCACCTGTTTATCATCCAGCCGTACTGGCTCCAGCCCCGCCACAACGGCAATTTTCCCCGTTCGGCCCACAGTGAAGTGAATATCCCGTACTTCAGCAACCTGCGCGACAGGGGGATATTTCCATGCAACAACCCAACTGCCCTCTCCAGGCAGCCAGTTTTCACCCGGCAGTTCATCCGCCGAGCGAACCACAATGCCGTCCGTGGCAAAGGGTAATGCTGCGGTGTGCCACTCTGAGCGCTGCTTTTCGACGGCCTCAATATGCTCTACGGGCAAGGTATAGCGCGCCGTCAGGGTAAACCCCGCGTCAGACAGTTCCGCCAGTGCGGTTTTCATCTCTTTTGGCCCGTCTGGCCAGGCCCAGATGAATACCCCAACCTCTCTCAAAAACGCGTTATCCTGCTGGCGCATCATCGCACCTGCGACTTTTGCGCGTGCATTCATTCCGCCCATCTGCTGCTGAATGTGGTTTTCACGCTGCCAAAAAAGCTCTCCCTGTAACACGCTGTTCGCCAGCGCGCCGGAAAGGTGTTGTGGCACCGACGGTATTAAACGCACCTGCGATGTCCAGTCTTCACCTTTTAGCCCATCGCCACGGCTAATGGCCTGAGCCAATGTTCCCCCCCGATACACCAGCGTTACCGCTACACCGTCAACTTTGGGTTGCATCCAGAGATTGCGCCGGGCATGCATCCACTGGCCAAGCTCTTCTTTACTGCTCACCTTATGAACCCCTGTATGGGCGACGGGGTGTTTGATACGTCCCGTCAAGGCGGGAAGTGCTGCGTCAGGTGATGCATGCCCAAAACAGTGCTGCCACTGTTTTAACCGCCCGTTGAGCTGGTCATACACTTCATCGTTCACTTCGCTGATACCCTGCTGCCAGTAGGCGTCATCCCAGCGTTTGATTTGCGCACTTAACGTCGCAATCTCTTTCTCCGCCCTCGCCTGAGACCACACCGGGCACACCGCCGCCGCAGAACCACACCACAACAGCATGAAGCCGCTTATCCATCGCCACATCGCTACCCCTCCTTTACGTTGCTGGAGGTATAACCCGGCGACGAAAACTACGCTAATGGCAACATTGCGCTTTGCGAGGCGCTATCCAGAGTGAATTTATGTTGCTGCAAAACACAGGTAAAACCTGAAAACGACACGCAAAATGCAATAATCCAGGGGAAAAAGTGTGACAAAGGCTACGTCACACAGCGGCGACGTGTATAATAAGCCCGTATGTAGGACTTCTTCGTTAACACATACAAAAGACTCTCATGGCTCAAGGCACGCTTTATATTGTTTCTGCCCCTAGTGGCGCGGGTAAATCCAGCCTTATTCAGGCACTGTTAAAAACCCAACCGTTGTATGACACTCAGGTTTCTGTTTCACACACCACGCGTAAACCGCGTCCGGGTGAAGTGCACGGTGAACACTATTTCTTTGTCGATCACGACGAATTTAAAGCGATGATTGGCCGAGATGCGTTTCTTGAACACGCAGAAGTATTCGGGAACTACTACGGTACTTCGCGTGAAACCATTGAGCAGGTTCTGGCAACCGGCGTGAATGTGTTCCTGGATATCGACTGGCAGGGCGCACAGCAAATTCGCAAGAAAATGCCTGATTCGCGCAGTATCTTTATTTTACCGCCGTCGAAAGATGAGCTGGATCGCCGCCTGCGTGGCCGCGGTCAGGACAGCGAAGAGGTCATTGCAAAGCGTATGGAACAGGCAGTTGCAGAAATGAGCCATTACGCCGAATATGATTACCTTATTGTGAATGATGATTTTGATGCCGCACTGAGCGATCTCAAAACCATCCTTCGCGCAGAACGTCTGCGTATGAGCCGCCAGAAGCAGCGACATGACGCATTAATCACCAAACTGTTGGCAGACTGAACCCACTTTCAGTATTATGCCCAGTCATTTCTTCACCTGTGGAGCATTTTAAGTATGGCACGCGTAACTGTTCAGGACGCTGTAGAGAAAATTGGTAACCGTTTTGACCTGGTGCTGGTCGCCGCGCGTCGCGCTCGTCAGATGCAGGTAGGCGGAAAAGATCCGCTGGTACCGGAAGAAAACGATAAAACCACCGTTATTGCACTTCGCGAAATCGAAGAAGGTCTGATCAACAACCAGATCCTCGACGTACGTGAGCGCCAGGAGCAGCAAGAGCAGGAAGCCGCAGAACTGCAGGCCGTAACCGCCATTGCTGAAGGTCGTCGTTAATTAAACCTGCGGGTCGCCCTTGTATCTGTTTGAAAGCCTGAATCAACTGATTCAAACCTACCTGCCTGAAGACCAGATTAAGCGTCTTCAGCAGGCTTATCTCGTTGCACGTGACGCTCACGAGGGCCAGACACGTTCAAGCGGTGAACCCTATATCACGCACCCGGTAGCGGTGGCCTGCATTCTGGCCGAGATGAAACTCGACTATGAAACGCTGATGGCCGCTCTGCTGCACGACGTGATCGAAGATACCCCTGCCACTTACCAGGATATGGAACAGCTGTTTGGCAAAAGCGTTGCCGAACTGGTGGAAGGGGTGTCCAAGCTTGATAAACTGAACTTCCGCGACAAGAAAGAGGCTCAAGCCGAAAACTTTCGCAAGATGATTATGGCGATGGTGCAGGATATCCGCGTCATTCTCATCAAACTCGCTGACCGTACCCACAACATGCGCACGCTGGGCTCACTCCGCCCGGACAAACGTCGCCGCATTGCCCGTGAAACCCTCGAAATCTACAGTCCGCTGGCGCACCGTTTAGGTATCCATCACATTAAAACCGAGCTGGAAGAGCTGGGTTTTGAAGCGTTGTACCCGAACCGCTATCGCGTCATTAAAGAGGTGGTGAAAGCCGCCCGCGGTAACCGTAAAGAGATGATTCAAAAGATCCTCTCGGAAATTGAAGGACGTTTACAGGAAGCGGGCATTCCCTGCCGCGTGAGCGGTCGCGAAAAACACCTGTACTCTATTTACTGCAAAATGGTGCTCAAAGAGCAGCGTTTTCACTCGATCATGGATATTTACGCGTTCCGCGTGATCGTCCACGATGCCGACACCTGCTATCGCGTGCTGGGGCAGATGCACAGCCTCTACAAGCCGCGTCCAGGGCGCATGAAAGATTACATCGCCATACCAAAAGCGAACGGCTATCAATCTTTGCATACCTCGATGATCGGCCCGCACGGCGTCCCTGTTGAAGTGCAGATCCGCACCGAAGACATGGACCAGATGGCGGAGATGGGTGTCGCCGCACACTGGGCCTATAAAGAGCACGGTGGTGAAAGCAGCACCACGGCACAAATCCGCGCCCAGCGCTGGATGCAGAGCCTGCTGGAGCTGCAGCAGAGTGCGGGTAGCTCGTTTGAATTTATCGAGAGCGTAAAATCCGATCTCTTCCCGGATGAGATTTACGTTTTCACGCCTGAAGGGCGTATTGTCGAACTGCCTGCGGGCGCGACCCCGGTCGACTTCGCGTATGCCGTGCATACTGATATCGGCCACGCCTGCGTAGGCGCACGCGTAGACAGACAGCCTTATCCGCTGTCTCAACCGCTCGCCAGCGGCCAGACAGTCGAAATCATCACCGCTCCGGGCGCACGTCCAAACGCGGCCTGGCTGAACTTTGTTGTGAGCTCCAAAGCCCGCGCCAAAATCCGCCAGCTGCTGAAGAACCTCAAGCGTGATGACTCCGTCAGCCTGGGGCGTCGTCTGCTCAACCACGCGTTGGGTGGCAGCCGTAAGCTGGCTGAAATCCCACCAGAACATATCCAGCGTGAACTCGACCGGATGAAGCTCACCTCTCTGGACGATCTGCTGGCTGAAATTGGTCTGGGTAACGCGATGAGCGTCGTGGTGGCCAAAAACCTGCAGCAGGGCGAAGCAATCCCTTCCGCACCTGGCGCATCCGGCCACGCGCATCTGCCGATCAAAGGCGCGGACGGGGTGCTTATCACCTTTGCGAAGTGTTGCCGTCCAATTCCTGGCGATCCGATTATTGCGCACGTCAGCCCGGGTAAAGGGCTGGTTATCCACCATGAATCCTGTCGTAACATCCGCGGCTATCAAAAAGAGGCGGAGAAGTTTATGGCGGTCGAGTGGGATAAAGAGACGGCGCAGGAATTTATCACCGAAATTAAGGTGGATATGTTCAACCACCAGGGTGCCCTGGCGAACCTGACGGCAGCGATCAACACCGCCTCTTCCAACATTCAGAGCCTGAACACGGAAGAAAAAGATGGCCGCGTGTACAGCGCCTTTATTCGTCTGACCGCCCGCGACCGCGTGCATCTGGCAAATATTATGCGCAAGATCCGCGTCATGCCGGACGTCATTAAAGTCACCCGAAACCGAAACTAGTTTTATGAATGCACAACGTTATGCACGTATCTGCGAAATGCTCGCCAGGCGTCAGCCTGATCTGACGGTCTGCATGGAGCAGGTCCATAAACCTCATAACGTTTCTGCCATTGTCCGTACCGCAGATGCCGTCGGCGTGCATGAAGTGCACGCCGTCTGGCCCGGTGCCCGCATGCGCACCATGGCGTCGACAGCCGCAGGCAGTAACAGCTGGGTGTCCGTCAAAACCCATCAGACCATCGGCGAAGCCGTATCGCACCTGAAAGGTCGCGGTATGCAGATTCTTGCCACCAACCTGTCTGCCAAAGCGGTCGATTTCCGCGAGATCGACTACACCCGCCCGACCTGTATTTTGATGGGTCAGGAGAAAACCGGGATCACTCAGGAAGCGCTGGATCTGGCGGATCAGGACATCATCATCCCCATGATCGGCATGGTGCAGTCCCTGAATGTCTCTGTGGCCTCCGCGCTCATTCTGTATGAAGCCCAGCGCCAGCGTCAGAACGCCGGGATGTACGAGCGCAGCAACAGCATGCTGCCGGAAGACGAACAGCAGCGCCTGCTGTTTGAAGGCGGTTATCCGGTGCTGGCTCGTGTTGCGAAGCAGAAAAAATTGCCTTACCCCCACGTCAACGCGCAGGGCGAAATTGAAGCCGATGCCGGGTGGTGGGCCACCATGCAGTACGCAGGGTAACCGATGAAAGGCCGCCTGCTGGATGCCATCCCGCTCAATAGTCTGACGGGCGTGGGCGCGGCACAAAGCAGTAAACTGGGCAAAATTGGCCTGCACACCGTGCAGGATCTCCTGCTCCACCTCCCCCTGCGTTATGAAGACCGCACGCAACTTTATAAGATTGGCGATCTGCTGCCCGCGATTTACGCCACCGTTGAGGGCGAGGTGCTGAACTGCAACATCACCTTTGGCGGCCGCCGGATGATGACCTGTCAAATCAGCGACGGCACCGGCATTCTCACCATGCGCTTTTTCAACTTCAACGCGGCGATGAAAAACAGCTTTGCGACGGGCCGCCGGGTGCTGGCATATGGCGAAGCCAAACGCGGGAAATATGGCGCAGAGATGATCCACCCGGAGTACCGCGTGCAGGGCGATCTCAGCACGCCGGAGCTGCAGGAGACGCTCACCCCGGTCTACCCGACAACGGAAGGTATCAAGCAGGCGACGCTGCGTAAGCTCACCGACCAGGCACTGGAGTTACTCGATACCTGCGCCATAACCGAACTGCTACCGCCTGAGCTGGCGCAGGGAATGATGAGCCTGCCGGAAGCGCTGCGTACGCTGCATCGCCCGCCGCCCACGCTGCAGCTCAGCGATTTAGAAAGCGGCAAACACCCTGCCCAACGGCGTCTTATCCTTGAGGAATTACTGGCGCATAACCTGAGCATGCTGGCGCTGCGCGCCGGTGCGCAGCGTTTCCATGCCCAGCCCTTAAGCCCGCGTGATGAGCTCAAGGATAAGCTGCTGGCCTCCCTGCCGTTTAAACCTACCGGTGCCCAGGCGCGCGTCACCGCCGAGATCGAACGCGATATGGCGCTTGATGTGCCCATGATGCGCCTGGTGCAGGGCGATGTAGGCTCTGGTAAAACGCTGGTTGCCGCCCTGGCAGCCCTGCGCGCCATTGCCCACGGCAAGCAGGTGGCGCTGATGGCGCCGACGGAACTGCTGGCGGAGCAGCACGCGAATAACTTCCGCGCCTGGTTCGCCCCGCTGGGCATTGAGGTTGGCTGGCTTGCCGGAAAACAAAAGGGCAAAGCGCGTCTTGCGCAACAGGACGCCATCGCTCGCGGTGAGGTGCAGATGATTGTTGGCACCCATGCCATCTTCCAGGAGCAGGTGCAGTTTAACGGCCTCGCGCTGGTGATCATCGACGAACAGCACCGCTTTGGCGTGCATCAGCGCCTGGCGTTGTGGGAAAAGGGGCTACAGCAGGGCTTCCATCCGCACCAGCTGATCATGACCGCCACGCCTATTCCGCGAACCCTGGCGATGACCGCCTACGCCGATCTGGACACCTCCACCATTGACGAACTGCCGCCGGGCCGTACGCCGGTCACGACGGTGGCCATCCCGGATACCCGCCGCAGCGACATCATCGATCGCGTGCGCAACGCCTGCACCCATGAAGGACGTCAGGCGTACTGGGTCTGCACGCTGATTGAGGAGTCTGACCTGCTTGAAGCGCAGGCCGCAGAAGCAACGTGGGAAGAGCTGAAGCTGGCGCTACCGGAACTGAAGGTGGGCCTGGTGCACGGTCGCATGAAGCCCGCAGAAAAACAGGCCGTCATGCAATCCTTCAAACAGGGCGAGCTGCATTTGCTGGTCGCCACAACGGTGATTGAAGTGGGCGTGGATGTGCCAAACTCCAGCCTGATGATCATCGAAAACCCGGAACGTCTGGGGCTTGCGCAGTTGCACCAGCTACGTGGTCGTGTGGGCCGTGGTGCGGTGGCTTCACACTGCGTTCTGCTCTACAAAGCCCCGCTCTCAAAAACCGCGCAGATGCGTTTGCAGGTACTGCGTGACAGCAACGACGGATTCGTCATTGCGCAAAAAGACCTGGAGATCCGTGGCCCGGGCGAGCTCCTGGGCACACGTCAGACCGGGAACGCTGAATTCAAAGTGGCAGATTTGCTGCGGGATCAGGCCATGATCCCTGAAGTTCAGCGCCTTGCCCGCCATATTCATGAACGCTACCCCGAACAGGCGGCAGCGTTAATTGAGCGCTGGATGCCGGAAACTGAGCGCTACTCCAACGCCTGATCTCAGGCGAACATCGGCAGCATCAGGTACAGCTTGATCACCAGCGCGTTGACGATATCAATAAAGAATGCCCCAACCATCGGTACCACCAGAAACGCCATGTGCGAAGGCCCGAAACGCTCGGTGATTGCCTGCATATTGGCGATTGCCGTTGGCGTGGCACCCAGACCAAACCCACAGTGCCCCGCCGCCAGCACCGCGGCATCGTAGTTTTTGCCCATCATGCGCCAGGTAACGAACATGGCATAGAGCGCCATAAACAGCGCCTGCACCGCCAGAATGGCTACCATCGGCAGCGCCAGCGACGCCAGCTCCCACAGCTTAAGGCTCATCAGGGCCATCGCCAGGAACAGCGACAGGCAGACGTTACCCAGCACCGAGACCGCACGTTCAAACACGCGATAGAAGCCCATCAGGGCCAGACCATTGCTCAGGATCACCCCGATAAACAGCACACAAACAAAGGTCGGCAGTTCAAAGGCCGTGCCCGCCAGCCATTGCGCAACCACTTTACCCAGCGTCAGACAGATGGCGATCATGGCGATGGTTTCAATCATCACCAGCGAGGTGATGGTGCGGCCAACGTCCGGCTTTTCGAACGCGGTGGGGACCAGTTCATCGTCCGGTCTGCCGTCTGGCGTGGTGGAGTGCTTCACCAGGTAGCGCGCTACCGGGCCGCCAATCAGACCGCCAAGCACCAGACCAAAGGTCGCGCAGGCCATCGCCACTTCCGTTGCGTTTTCAAAGCCATAGCGCTCGATAAACAGCTTACTCCACGCCGCCCCGGTACCGTGCCCGCCGGACAGAGTGATGGAGCCAGCCAGCAGACCCATCAGCGGATCCAGCCCCAGCAGAGACGCCATACCGATGCCGATGGCGTTTTGCATCAACAGCAGACCAACCACGACAATCAGAAACACGCCCAGCACCTTACCGCCCGAGCGCAGGCTCGCCAGGTTGGCGTTCAGGCCGATAGTGGCAAAGAAGGCCAGCATCAGCGGATCTTTGAGGGACATATCAAAATCGATTTCCCAGCCCATGCTTTTTTTCAACACCAGCAGGGCCAGCGCCACCAGCAACCCACCGGCAACAGGTTCAGGAATGGTGTACTTTTTCAGAAAGGAAACACTGTGTACCAGCTTGCGACCAAGCAGAAGAACCAGCGTTGCGGCAACAAGGGTCGACAACGTATCGAGATGAATCATAAGAGGCTCCTGTTATGCGCGTGTTCCATACACACGCGGCGTTATCCTGGGCCGGCTTATGCTCGTCATGAGCTACCGGCGCGAAAAGTGTAATTTTTTTTTCCTCCACGTTGTAGAAAACCTGCTCATACCGGCAGATTTTCTCTCTTTTTTTTGCTGGCAATCGTTTGCTTTTACCAGGTGGTCAGATAAAATGCCCGCTTTTCCACCGTGGGATTACCGTCGATGTCCGTTAACAGCATAGAGTCTCCTGATGCGCAACCGATTGCGCAGAAGCAAAATAGCGAACTGATTTACCGTCTTGAAGACCGCCCACCGCTTCCGCAGACGCTCTTCGCTGCCTGCCAGCACCTTCTGGCCATGTTTGTTGCGGTGATCACCCCGGCGCTGTTGATCTGCCAGGCGCTGGGTTTACCGGCTCAGGATACGCAGCACATCATCAGCATGTCCCTCTTCGCCTCCGGCGTGGCCTCAATTATTCAAATTAAAGCCTGGGGTCCGGTGGGGTCTGGCTTGCTGTCGATTCAGGGTACCAGTTTTAACTTTGTGGCACCGCTGATAATGGGCGGTACGGCGTTAAAAACCGGCGGGGCGGATGTCCCGACCATGATGGCGGCGCTGTTCGGCACGCTGATGCTGGCCAGCTGCACGGAGATGGTGATCTCCCGTGTTCTGCATCTGGCTCGCCGCGTAATCACCCCGCTGGTCTCGGGCGTGGTGGTGATGATTATCGGTCTGTCGCTGATTCAGGTGGGGCTGACCTCCATCGGTGGGGGTTATGCCGCAATGAGCGACCACACCTTTGGCGCACCAAAAAACCTGCTGCTGGCTGGCGTGGTGCTGGCCATCATTATTCTGCTCAACCGTCAGCGTAACCCGTACCTGCGCGTGGCCTCGCTGGTGATCGCCATGGCGGCCGGTTACCTGCTGGCGTGGGCGCTGGGCATGTTGCCGGAAAACACCGCGCCGACCAACAGCGCGCTGATCACCGTTCCTACTCCACTGTACTACGGCCTGGGCATTGACTGGGGTCTGCTGCTGCCGCTGATGCTGGTCTTTATGATCACCTCCCTGGAGACCATCGGCGATATCACCGCCACCTCCGACGTCTCGGAGCAGCCGGTGTCCGGCCCGCTGTACATGAAGCGTCTGAAAGGCGGCGTGCTGGCAAACGGTCTGAACTCCTTTGTCTCTGCCGTGTTTAATACATTCCCGAACTCCTGCTTCGGGCAGAACAACGGCGTGATCCAGCTGACCGGCGTGGCCAGCCGTTATGTCGGGTTTGTGGTGGCGCTGATGCTGATTGTCCTTGGCCTGTTCCCGGCCGTGAGTGGCTTTGTGCAGCACATCCCTGAGCCGGTTCTGGGCGGAGCAACGCTGGTGATGTTCGGTACTATCGCGGCCTCGGGCGTGCGAATCGTCTCCCGCGAGCCACTGAACCGCCGCGCGATCATGATTATTGCCCTGTCGCTGGCCGTGGGTCTGGGCGTTTCTCAGCAGCCGCTGATCCTGCAGTTTGCCCCGGACTGGGTGAAAAACCTGCTCTCTTCCGGCATCGCCGCTGGCGGTATCACCGCTATCGTACTGAACCTCGTTTTCCCGCCAGAGAAAAACTGATTGTCCTCACGGCAGGCTGTCAATGCCTGCCGTGACATCTCTTTACACCATTCCCGCCTTGAGCATTGCGCATAAATCGTGCATAACTCCTTTATGTACGTTTCGCGGGAAGGAAGACCATGAAATTTATTGGAAAGCTGCTCGTCTATCTTCTGGTAGCCCTGCTCCTTGTGCTGCTGGCACTCTATTTTCTGCTTCAGACCCGCTGGGGTGCGTCACAGGTCAGCAGTTGGGTAACGGTGAACACCGATTACGAACTCAGTTTCGACCTGATGGACCACCGCTTTTCGTCGCCTTCCCACATCCTTCTGGAAAACGTCACCTTTGGCCGCGACGGTCAGCCCGCCACGCTGGTGGCTAAAAAAGTCGATATTGGTCTTGGCAGCCGACAGCTCACCGATCCACTGCATATGGACACCATCACCCTGGTCGATGGCACGCTGAACCTCTCTCCGCAGACCGCGCCGATGCCCTTCCAGGCAGACCGTCTGCAGCTGAACAACATGGCCTTCAACAGCCCCAACACGGAGTGGGATTTAAGCGCGCAAAAAGTGACGGGCGGTGTCAGTCCGTGGCAGCCAGAAGCGGGTAACGTGCTGGGCAAAAATGCGCAGATCCAGATGAGCGCGGGTTCGCTCACCCTGAACGGGGTACCGGCCACTAACGTGCTGATCCAGGGCCAGCTGAACGGCAAGGAGGTGGTGCTGAACACCATCGGTGCCGATATGGCGCGCGGCTCGCTTACCGGCTCCGCCCTGCGCAACGCCGACGGAAGCTGGGTCATCGACACCATGCGCCTGAACGAGATCCGCCTGCAGAGCGATAAATCGCTGCTGGATTTCTTCGCGCCGCTCAATACCATCCCCTCCTTGCAGATTGGCCGCCTGGAAGTCACCGATGCGCGCCTGCAGGGGCCAGACTGGGCCGTAACCGATTTGGATCTCAGCCTGCGCAACCTGACGCTGAGCAAAGGAGACTGGCAGAGCCAGGACGGGCGTATATCCATGAATGCCAGCGAATTTATTTACGGCTCGCTGCATCTGTTCGACCCGATCCTGAATGCGGAATTCTCTCCGCAGGGCGTGGCGCTGCGCCAGTTCACCTCCCGCTGGGAAGGGGGCATGGTGCGCACCTCCGGCAACTGGCTGCGCGACGGTAAAGCGCTGGTACTGGACGATGTCGCCGTCGCCGGGCTGGAGTACACCCTGCCGCAGAACTGGAAAACGCTGTGGATGGATCCGCTGCCGGAATGGCTGAACAGCGTGACGCTGAAGAAATTCGGCCTGAGCCGCAACCTGGTGATCGATATTGATCCCGCGTTCCCGTGGCAGATCACCTCTCTTGATGGCTATGGGGCTAACCTGCAGCTGGCGCAGGACCACAAATGGGGCGTATGGGGCGGCAGCGCCACGCTAAACGGCGCGGCAGCCACTTTTAACCGCGTGGACGTGCGACGCCCGTCGCTGGCACTGAACGCTAACGCCGCCACGGTCAATATCACCGATCTGAGCGCCTTTACCGAGAAAGGCATTCTGGAGGCCACCGCGACGGTTTCTCAGCTTGCGCAACGACAGACCACGGTGAGCCTGAACGGGCGCGGCGTGCCGCTCAACATCCTGCAGCAGTGGGGCTGGCCCGCGCTGCCGGTGAGCGGCGACGGCAATATTCAGCTGACTGCCAGCGGGAGTGTGCAGGCGAATGCCCCGCTGAAGCCAACGGTAAATGGCAAGCTGAGCGCGGTAAATATGGATAAACAGCAGGTTCAGCAGACCATGACGGGTGGCGTGGTTTCAACACCACCCTCACCCCAGCCCTCTCCCTGAAAGGGAGAGGGAGCAAACCATTCCCTCGCCCCTTTGGGGAGAGGGTTAGGGTGAGGGGAATTAAAGGTGAACCACCACCTCATCCCCCTCCGCGTTCACCACCACGCCCCACTCGCTGCCCGCGTATGAGCCACCTTTCACACCAGTCACCTTCTGCACGTTGCGCAAGCATACCGACCAGTTCCGCGCGTCACCCTCGCCGGTAAGGGTCACGGTGTCGCCCTTGCGTGACGCCTTCAGCGTAAATACCACCGAACCGTCAGCCGCAGGCACTTCACTCGCCGCTGTTGCGCCCTCATCCAGGTTAAACAGCTGGAAGGCCGTGCCCTCATTCCAGGCGTAGTCCGGTTTGTGCTTGTTGTTACCCAGCGCCAGCAGGGTATTGTCGCGCACATAAACCGGCAGGCTCATGAAATCGTGCTGCTGCTTATGCCAGCGACAGCCCTGAACCTCATCGTTGTGCCACAAGTGCGTCCAGCGACCTTCCGGCAGGTAAAACTGCACCTCACCCGCCTCGGAGAACACCGGTGCTACCATCAAGGCATCCCCCAGCATGTACTGACGGTCGAGATAGTCACACGCCGGATCGTCCGGGAACTCCAGCATCATCGCCCGCAGCATCGGCGTGCCGCACTCCCGTGCCAGTGCCGCCTGACGATAGAGGTACGGCATCAGCTGGCATTTCAGCTGCGTAAAGTGACGCACCACGTCACAGGACTCATCATCGTACGCCCACGGCACCCGGTAGGATTTGCTGCCATGCAGGCGGCTGTGGCTGGAGAACAGCCCGAACGCGCACCAGCGTTTGTAGACGTGCGCCGGGGCGGTGTTTTCGAAACCGCCGATATCGTGGCTCCAGAACCCGAAGCCGGACAGACCAATCGACAGGCCGCCGCGCAGGCTTTCCGCCATGGATTCATAGTTGGCATAGCAGTCGCCGCCCCAGTGCACCGGGAACTGCTGTGCGCCGACGGACGCCGAGCGCGCAAACAGCACCGCCTCCTCCTCGCCTACCGTCTCTTTCAGCACGTTCCACACCAGCGCGTTATAGATGAAGGCGTAATGGTTGTGCATCTTCTGCGGATCGGAACCGTCAAACCACTGCACATCCGTCGGGATACGCTCGCCGAAATCGGTTTTGAAGCAGTCCACGCCAATCTCCACCAGGCCCTTCAGCTTGTCGGCGTACCACCGGCACGCGTCCGGATTAGTGAAGTCGTAAATCGCCAGCCCGGGCTGCCATTTGTCCCACTGCCACACGCTGCAATCCGGGCGCTTCAGCAGATAGCCCTTCTCTTTCAGCTCGTTAAACACCGGCGATTTCTGGCCGATGTACGGGTTGATCCACACGCAGACCTTCAGCCCTTTCTCTTTCAGGCGGCGGATCATCCCTTCTGGATCCGGGAAGGTCACCGGGTCCCACTCAAAATCACACCACTGGAAGGCCTTCATCCAGAAGCAGTCAAAATGGAAGACGTGCAGCGGCAGGTCGCGTTCGGCCATGCCGTCGATGAAGCTGTTCACCGTCGCTTCGTCGTAGTTAGTGGTAAACGAGGTGGTGAGCCACAGGCCGAAGGACCACGCTGGCGGCAGCGCCGGCCGTCCGGTGAACTGCGTGTAGCGGTCCAGGACCGCTTTCGGCGTCGGGCCGTCGATCACAAAATACTCCAGATATTCGCCCTCGACGCTGAACTGTACTTTGGAGACCTTCTCCGAGCCGATTTCAAACGACACATTTTCCGGATGGTTGACCAGCACGCCGTAGCCGCGGTTGGTGAGATAGAACGGAATGTTTTTGTAGGACTGCTCGGTGCTGGTACCGCCGTCGCGGTTCCAGGTATCGACCCGCTGACCGTTACGCACCAGGGCGGTAAAGCGCTCACCGAGGCCATAAACTGTTTCCCCGACGCCCAGATCCAGACGTTCGAACAGATAGTTGCGATTCGTGTTGCTGTCCTGCACGTAGCCGTTGTTTTTCAGTTCACTGCCGGTGATCCGCTGGCCGTTACGCAGAAAATCGAGCGCCCAGAATTCGCCTTTGGTGACGCGCACGCTGAGATTTCCGCTTTTCAGCTCGGCGTATTCGGCGTTATTTACCGTCTCGACCCTTACATCCTTCAGCACGTTGAGCGGATAGTGCGGGCCTTTGTCCTGCGCCCCCTGGAAGTGCTCTATGCGCACCCCGACAATCCCTTCCTGCGGTGCGAAGAGCCGGACGGTGAACATCAACGTATCGAGCTGCCACGCGCGTTCGCGTACGTCGCGCGGTGCCACATACACCACCAGGTCATTGCCCTGCTGCTCCACATCGAACACCTGGACCGGATACGTCACGGTCAGGCCGGGTTGAATAAGCCAGTTTCCATCACTGATTTTCATACTTTCGTCCTCCTGGTTCTGTAATCCTTTGCTGGCCGCCAGATGCCTGCCGTGTGGCGATACGGGCACTGAGACCGGTTACAGAGGTTTTAAACCATTGTTTCAGGAGCGAGTATTGCGTTTTCTGGTTAGCAAATTACGTTTCTTGTTTTTTGTGATCGGGGTAAATGTCGCGGAGCACGAAATGCTAACCTGAGGATTTTCTTAAGAATTAACTGAAATGGGGGTGTTCAGGTCAAAAGAGAGGTGAAAAAAGTGTGTCGGGGTATGTGGTAAATGTCTGAAAGTAGCTATAATGCGCCCCGCCTCCATGTAGCAATGCAGGCGCGGAAGATCGTCATCTCCGGTGAGGTGGCTGGACTTCAAATCCAGTTGGGGACGCCAGCGTTCCCGGGCAGGTTCGACTCCTGTGATCTTCCGCCAAAAGTTTTTCCTCACCCATCCGAGAAAGTCTCAAAGACCCTTTATTTTCAATCGCAATAGTGGATTAATCATCCGTAGCAGTCCGGCAAGATCTCCTTAAATCCATAAGAAATATGTATAGCTATGCGTATAGATTTTTTCATAAACATTTTTGGCTTATACACATGCCACTAACAGACATACAAATTAAACGAGCAAAGCCCTAAGACAAGCCCTACACATTGAACGATGGACAAGGCATGTTTACTCATCAATCCAGACGGCTCAAAGGGCTGGCGCTTCCGCTTTCGCTTTGCCGGTAAAGCACGGCTAATGTCATTTGGCAGCTACGACCTTGTGAGCCTCGCAGAAGCACGTGAGAAACGCGATACCGCTCGTAAGCAGGTAGCAAACGGCATAGACCCAGTAGAAGAACGTAAAGCCCAAAAGCTGGCACAGCAAATCTCAACAGAGAACTCATTCGAAGCCATATGTCGAGATGGCACGCCAACAAAGCTGACCGCTGGAAAGTGGCCTATCGCGAAGAAATCATTAAGACATTCGAGCAAGATGTGTTCCCGTTCATTGGTAAACGCCCTATCAGAGAAATCAAGCCGTTAGAACTGCTTGAAGTATTGCAGCGAATTGAGAAGCGCGGAGCTTTGGAAAAAACCAGAAAAGTGCGCCAAAGATGTGGCGAAGTATATCGCTATGCTATTATAACTGGCCGGGCTGAATACAACCCCGCGCCTGATTTAGCCATCGCTCTGGCCGTACCAAAGCAAAAACACCATCCTTTTCTATCTGCCGAAGAGCTGCCTCATTTCATTCGGGATTTGGAGGCATATACCGGCAGCATCATCACCAAAAATGCAACTAAGATAGTTATGCTTACTAGTGTCAGAACGCAGGAGATGCGTTTTGCTACGTAGGAAGAGGTTGATTTGGATAAGGGGGTTTGGGAGATACCAGCGGAACGTATGAAAATGCGTAGGCCTCACATTGTTCCTTTATCTACTCAGGTAGTTGACCTTTTTAAACAGCTCAAAGCAATTACCGGTCATTACCCTTACATCTTTATTGGCAGGAACAACCGTAACAAACCGATCTCGAAAGAAAGTGTTTCACAAGTGATTGAGTTACTTGGTTACAAAGGCCGTGCTACAGGTTATGGATTTAGACATACAATGTCGACAATATTGCATGAACAAGGGTCTGACAGTGCTTGGATTGAGATACAATTAGCACATGTTGATAAAAATTCTATTCGTGGAACATACAATCACGCACAATATTTAGAAAATAGACGCGCAATGCTCCAGTGGTAAAGTAACTTCATATTTAATAAAATTAGTGAAGATACACTTTGATTTATAAATAAAAAAGAGCCTCTGCCGAAGCTCTTTTTTCATTGTTTATTTATTGTTCTTCATTCTTTTTATCTTCTTGTAAAACAAGATTATTTAATACTTTAATTGACTTGGAAGATAAATCATCTCCTCCTAACATATTTTTTTTCCATTCCGGCCATTCATTAATTCTTTTTTTAGTTGCAACCACATGTTTAATAAAACCATTTTCGATAGACATGTTAAACTCCTATGATCTTTGCGAACAAGTTAACAGAAATCTGCTCTCTTTCCAAGTAAGAAATAGGTAACAGTGATATTCTTAATGACGAATTAGACTCAGTCCATTTAACAACATTTCCCGATTTATCTTTTCTCTTAATTTTATTCCCACTTCCATTAACAATGGAAAATAGATTAAAATAGACTCGCGGCCCTATTCCAATAAAAGGTTCGAAAAGCACCTTCCCTTGGTTTTTTTCATCATTAGTTATTGATTCTGAATGAAATTCATAAGCCTTACTTTTTGGGTATGGCTCTATGTAAACCACCCTCTTTATTCCCGAAGCTATGATATGCTTAGCGCAGTTGTGGCATGGGAAAGTGGTGCAATATATATAAGCATCTTGAGTGCTAATGTTTGTTCTAGCGCATGCTAAAATCGCTTCCATTTCTGCATGCACCACACGACCATATTCCGTAATATCTTGAATCAGGCTGTTATTGAGGATTTTCTCTAAATTATCACGAGATTTTCTAGGTATTTGATTGAGAATATCATCTATAATCTCTCTTTTTTGTTTGGCATTCGAATCAAAACCTCTTACATAGTCCCTTCCTTCCGGATAGTCTTCATAACTTTCGTTCTCTGCATTAAAATATGGCCAGTATAAACCACCTCCAGACTTAGGAACATCATTAGCACCAGTTGACATAATAGCGTAGTTTTTTGCTAATACGGCTCCAACTTGTCTTGATAAATCAGCAGATCTCAAAGCTGAAGAAAAGGCCATATACATTGCATATTCATCAAATGTTGGCGTAATAAAAGGATTACCGAAGAGTAAATCAAAGACTCTTTTTATATCATTATTAAGCTTATCATCTCGGCCATCTTGGTTTAAAAAGAAATCAGCTAAATGAAATGTATCTCTGGTATGCTGACCATGCCCTGACTCTTCATCTTCATCCCTAGCAATCAATAACTCTGCTTTATCTTCTGGAATTCCTTTATTACGAATCAAATTATCTAACCTGCGACTCTCATCAGAAAAAACACCAAAAAGTAAAAATCCCGAGCCATATACCTCTCTTAATTTATACACCTCTTCAGGATGTTTTATTGAATTTATAACATATGCAATTCCTTTTTTATTTATTTGTAAACGTGCATGCTTTGTCCTGATCTCATTAATTTTAGCTATTGCTCCAAGAGCCAATATATAATTACATTCACTATCTTCCCTTAGCTTATTTCCCTTAGTCATTAAGCTATCAATTCTTTGGTAATTATCTGTATAATCTCCCTTACCTGAGAGCTCAGCTATCACATCCGATGAAATCCGGACTTCAGAACATTCAAATTTATATAAGGATAATCTATCTCTTATTTTTTTTGTGATTGCTTCTAGGTCTGTGCCAACGGAACAAACTAACCCTATTACCATTTCTGCTAAAGGTCCTGCGGATAGCTTATCCTCCCCTGAGTTTTTTAACAGCTGAGGTGCTTCTTTAATCAATTCTGTTATCTTTGTAATTTTCATATGAAGCCATTCATCCCGTGAAGATACAAATCATTTTTATAAATAATTCTTAGCATATTTTCTATATTTTAATTAAATTTTTTGAATTACTTCATATTTTACATTTAAGCAACACGAAGTAACCGGCTGTTATATAAGGAAATTAAAAGCATAATGAATGATGTAGTTGACTGTCACGTCTTCCCGCTTCTTAGGGCGGATTAAGGCAGGATCATAGATAGTTTTAGATTTCTACAGGTCCGAATGTATAAGATGAAGTTATTAGAGGTGCTGAGCGCCTTCAAAACCTCCACTCAGCATCTGAACCGGGCGACACTTTCTCGCCCCTAAACTTAGCCACTCATGGGCTCTTCACGCCATCAAACATTACTGCACAATTACTAATGCTCGTTCGAAACGGCGCAGTACTTCGGTACACAAAGTCCCGCAAAAATAAATACATTACCGCTGGCGCGCCGTGCGCCTGCATAAAATCATTTAGACGGTTACGGATGCTGATGCGCTACACCTCCTCATGCGAGCGGATATAACGCCCGGCAGCCTGAATTATTTCCCACTTTTTCACCTCGATAATCTCACGCAGCGTTTGCAGGCTCCGGCCGCTTGTGGCCGTTACCGGCAAGCTGTTCGCGGTATGCCTGTTCGGCCTGCTTCAGTTCATCCCGGCGTTGCAGCCAGGCGGATTTATTTGCCTGACAGGCCTCGAAGGCTTTCTGTAGCGTCAGTGTGGTCACGTATGTCTCTCCTGATGTCTGGCCGTGCTCACGCACCGGCACAATTAACGGTGGCCGCCGGTGCGGGTACAGGGAGAACCGGCTCAGTAACCGATGAACGGATAATCCCGTCAACGGATTCAAGCGTACGGAAAGTTGCCGAGCAGATGCCCCGGAAGAACGCGACCCGCAGCTCAGGGATAAAATTGCACGTGAGCTGGCCGTCATCGTGCGTCAGCTTATGCAGAAATTCAGCGACCCGATAGCCGCCGCGCGCACTGCTCCAGTCGCAGCAGAACTGCGACGAGGCGCTCAGCATCAAGCGTGATGCTGACCCGACTTTTGATTTTTGTGGCTATCTGGAAATGCTGCCGCAGACCAACGGAATGTTTATGGGCAATGCCAGCATTGTCCCGCGTGATTACCGTAAATATCTGTATCACGCGTATCTGACCTATATGGAGGCTAACGGATACAGGAACGTGCTCAGCCTGAAAATGTTCGGGCTGGGGCTGCCCATGATGCTGTAAGAGTACGGCCTGAATTATAATAAACGGCACACAAAGCAGGGGATACAGACCCACCTGTCGCTGAAAGAGGAAAGCTACGGCGACTGGTTGCCGAAGTGCGACAACCCCACAGCGAAATAACCTAACCCAGACCGGCAACAGCCGGTCTTTTTATATCTGATGATCCTGCGGGGTGAACAATCGTCTGTTCATTCTTCATCGTCTAATCACCACTTAACTATATGAATAAATTACATAAAACCGGAAGATGAACAGTAAAACTCAAAAAACTTTTACAGGGAGGAGTCCTGTAAGACTAAAGTGAGTAGAAGTCAGCTTAGGATGATTGCGCATTCAATGAAGATCCCACATATCCCATTGATATATATACAGTTAATTCATATTAGACGACTTAACGATACTCATCAAAAATTTAAAATTCTCTAATAATGTTGAGAGGATCAGGGAAATCAAGCTAATCTTAGCGTTTACTAAGGCTGATTTATGGCTAAAGGTGCAGAGTGAGATTGATGTTAAAATGATGAGTAATAAAAATATTGGACAATTATTTACAAGCCAAGCTATAAATGCTGTTGCAGATGGTGATTTTTCGTTACTCCACGAGTTAGCGGCGATAACTTTAACTCCTAAACTTTTCCCTGTTAAGGTTTCTGAAATATTCGACATAGCTTTTAAAAAGCTATCTCATGAATATAAATCAGAGTATTTTTTCAAAAATATCATAGCAAACGAAGTATTTTTGAAAAAGCATAAGAAAAATGAGGCAGTAATGCTTTCTGAGTTTAGAGTTGGTACAAATAAAGCAGATTGTGTAATATTAAATGGATTATCAACCTGCTATGAGATAAAAACTGAATTAGATAATCTGAAAAGATTACCAGAACAATTAGACTCATATACTAACTTATTTGATAAGGTCTATGTCGTAGCGGCTAAGACTCACATAGAAAAAATCAAACTTATAATTCCAGAAACTGTTGGCATCATTGAACTAACAGAAAAAAACAAATTGGATGAAATAAAACCAGCATCAGTAATCGATTCGGAAATTAATCCAAAATTAATGATTGGTTCTATGCGAATTGCAGAGTATAAACATATGGCAGAAAAAATATCAGGTATGAGAATCAACCTCCCAAATATGGATGTATATTCTTTTTGCCTAGAAATATTCGAGAACACAGACTCTCAAACTCTAAGAAAGTACTTCCGTGACTCACTCAAGACACATAGAGCAAACAACATTAGCTTTATTAATACGTTACCTAGATCACTAAAATCATCAGCGATTAGTTTTAGTATCAATCAGTCTCGTCAGAGATCGCTGACCAAAATACTATCAAGCTACATTGAAAAGGATGATATATGTACTTCCCTTTACTCAGAGGTAAACAGTTCGAGTTTACAGCGTTAAGAGAACTATCGGCTATTTTGCCAAATAGCCTTTTTAAACCAGTTATTGAGCCCGTACGAGAAAACACAAAACAGCTTGAGACAATTGTTCTCTCATTGAACAAAAATAATATTATACCACTTATTATAGTCAATTCTGAGATAGGAGAACTCAAAGGAAGGACAGATCAATTCATAAATGAACTATATAAAATAAAAAGCATCTCATTTATCCCCTGTATTAAATATATAGATAATATCCAAGAGTTTGATAGACTAAATGGTCTTATAAGAGGAGAAAAAGCATCATACGTGGAAAGTGGTGTTACCCGAGATTTAGTTTCTCGTTTAAAATTGTTTACAATTAATATCATTCCAGAAGGTTCTCCTAACATTGTACTACAGCAATTATCAAATATTGTCTTAATGGATGATCCCTTCAAAAAGAAAAAACGGAATGCTGATTATCCATCAAATTCATATTTTTCAGATTTGCATGTCCGTTATAAAGATGTCCATAACTCAGTAATTGGTTTTGGTGACTTCAATATTGCGGGTTCAGATTATGCTGAATCTGGAGGCCCTGCGTACGTGGTGACTATTCATGCAAGTTATTTGGATAGTGATGAATTTGATGCAATGTCAGTCAAGCATTTTTCATCAGTAGATGATGGCACCCCCTCGAATCCATCAGGAAAATTCCAGCAAGCTTTAGAAAAGCTTGTCGTGCATGATCAAACCTATCCCGGCTTCTTTGATAACACCTTAGGCCTGCGTGAGTTTAAAGCACTTCATTCACGTAGACATTACCCTGGGCTTGGCCAAGTCAAGCAGTTTTCGATGCAACACCATATTGAAACAATCTGCAACTACATCGCAATCTAGTTTTTCGATAGGTATGTAGAAGTGTATAAAACGGCGGTTAGCATCCTAATAAAAAATATATATTAGTAAGTTATCCGCCAATATAGACTTCTGTGATCTTCCGCCAAAAGTTCGTCCGCAACTATCCGAGAAGGTCTATAAAACCTCTATTTTCATTCGCATTGTTATTGACTGATCCGTAGCAGTCCCATAAGCTATCTTTGAATTTATATTAAATAAATAGCACTGCGTATAGATTTTTTATAAACAATTTTGGCTTATCCACCTGGCACTGACGGCCACGCATTTTAAATGTGATTTGCTCCCCGTAGATTAATAACTTCTTTGACAACAATAACGTGTACAGGAACATGCCCAGACAGAATCATTAAAAGCTGCTCTCCAAACAGGGATCCAGACCAACCACTCGCTCAAACAGTTGTGCGACTACTGATTACCAAAGTGCGATGCTCCCGCAGCGAATGCTCAAATCCCAGACCGGCAATAGTCGATCCTTTTACATCTACTGTTATTTCATAATTTAACAAGAAAGACAGATTAGGAATTTATTCTTACCAAACGAAGATATTTTTGGTTATTATCGGGTAAGGATATGGTGATGGAATTATATTATGGAAGAAGGTGGAATAACCGTCGTTATGTCACCGGTACAACTGGCGGCGGTGCTTTCAGATAAGAGCGTGACAGAAGCGGAAACGCTGAGTAACCGATTACTGGGGGGCTTGGCGTTTTACTTGGAGCAGTAGAAATGGCCGGAGCTACGGCACTTTGTATTGCACCAGAACCAACTGGCCTCACGAAAGCGGGATGTGTGGTTGTGGGTGCACATAGTCTTGACGCCATTCAAAGTGCAGCCAGACAAGCAATAACCGGACAGGATACCCGCTCTGCAACATACGAGCTTGCCGTTCGTGCTGCAAAGGAGCTTGGGGCTGATGAAAATACGGCTCTCAATATCGGCATGACGGTTGATATTGCTGTTCCACTCGGGTTTGCAGCGGCTATCGGTGCCGCAAGAGTAGCAGCCGTTAAAGCTGGTCGTATCAAACTTATCCAGCATGAATCTGTTACAGGTCTCAAACCCGGTGGCCATACACTCGCAAATCATGTTGGAAAAACGGATAATGAGTTACTTGCCCGATTCGAGCAGAATAAGCGACTCATAATGTCTTCAACATTTAAAAATTTAAACGTTGCAGAAAGCGTTATATCAAGAGCAATATATTATAATCGAGCAAATATAAAATCATTACTTGGCGGGGGAAACAGAGGGGGGCGCCTCACTATCGTTTACCCGGCAGGTCAGGAGATTGGATATGGGTTTTCACGAGGTAGTACACAGCGTATCAGCATGCGAAGTGTGAGGATTGTTATTGAGCTGAAAGAATATAATGGTAAGCCTTACTATATCCTTACTGCATTCCCGACCCCGTAGGTGAATTATGCAAAATTTCTATCATCTTGATCAGTTGATTCATGGTTACTTCAATCAGGATTATGACCTCATTAATGATGGTGAGGATACAATTGAGGGAATAATTGGGCTATTTAAAAAGACGGCACCTGGTTGGTTGTTAAAAGAGTTAGCCGAAGAGATTGATACTTTCATTGAGTGTTACGGAGACAAGCTGGATGATGAGTTCAAAAGCCGATATGGATTTGATTTTTCGCCTGAGCTGTGGGAGACGACCTCTTACGACTTCCTGATGACGGTGCGCAGACTTGCCCTTGCTTAGCAACCGCGACTCATTGTCGAAGTGCGATGAACCCGTAGTGAATTATCCCTTTGGCTCCAGGCCTTTTCGTCGTAAAGCCTCCCTCGCCAGTTCCTTCAACCAACTGGCGAGACTCACCCCTTCCTCAGCCGCCACGGCATCCAACTGCTCCTTCAATGCCGGATCAATACGCATCTTAAATTGCGGGGACTGCCCACCGCCTTTTGGTTTTTTTTCGCGCGATATGATTGACATGAGGCCACCTATCCATCTACTCTGAGCCATATAGGAGGCCACCTAAACCTCCTCTACAAGCAACGCTCCGATGTGCGGGAACACAACAGGAGCGTCTAACCTCACCAACTATCAAGGAGTTGATTATGGCTGATTCGCATTCTACCCCAGACACCGACCAATCCGGAACCGAGCGTTCGTTAATTGTGGGATATCGCCCGAATGTTTTCGACAAATCCACGCCCAATATCATTCTGTCAGGCAAATGGCTACGCGCGGCAGGGTTTGAAACCGGACATCAGGTAACCATCAAGGTGATGAAAGGATGCATCGTTCTGGTGGCGTATAACGAGCAGGAGCAGAAGTTGCAGGATGATTACAAACGGACGAAAGCAAAGCTCACTGAGATAGAGGATGCGCTTGCGGCGATCCAAGCTCAGCATCATGGAAAGCGCCTCGCAAAATCAGATACAAACCACCTGGCTTAGCGGCTGTTTCTGGCATACTACACGCTGGTAAGGTTAATTACTCAAAAGAGGGAGGCGACATGGCAGATCAAAACGTAATCCACTCTCCGGCTGGCGAATTTATTATGTTTGCCAGCGATGATGGAACTGTTCGCATCACATGTCGCTTTGAACATGAAACGCTCTGGCTGTCGCAAGCAGCCATAGCGGCTCTTTATCAGGTCACTCCTCAAGCCATTACACAGCATATTAAAGCTATTTACGAAGAGGGTGAGCTTGAACAAAAAGCAACTTGTAAGGCTTACTTACAAGTTCAGCAAGAAGGTCAGCGCAAGGTTAATCGCAACACACTTCACTATAGCCTGCCCGTCATTCTCGCCATCGGCTATCGCGTCCGCTCCACGCGAGGGACACAGTTCCGCCAGTGGGCCACCCAAACGCTGCAGGAATATCTGGTAAAAGGCTTCGTTATGGACGACGAGCGCCTGAAAAACCCGCCTGTGGGATCATCCGCCGTACCTGACTATTTCGATGAAATGCTGGAACGCATTCGCGATATACGGGCCAGCGAACGCCGGGTTTATCTCCGTGTGAGGGAGATTTTTGCATTAGCCGCTGACTATCAGCCGTCACTCAAAGAAACCACGCAATTCTTCCAGACCATCCAGAATAAACTGCATTTTGCCTGCACCGGCCTTACCGCCGCTGAGTTGATTCACCAGCGTGCGGACGCCACGCAACCGTATATGGGGCTGACCAGCTATAAAGGCGAAGAAGTCCGTAAAAGCGATGTCACCACAGCAAAAAATTATCTGTCTCAGGATGAAGTCAGCGAACTAAATCGTGTCGTTAACATGTGGCTCGACTTTGCAGAAGATCAGGCCAAACGCCGTAAGCAGGTATTTTTACGAGACTGGCAAACCAAACTCGATCAGTTTCTGCAATTTAACGACCGGGACGTTTTAGAAGGCGCAGGCAAAATCAGCAAAAAAGCGGCGGATGAAAAGGCGTGCTCAGAATACATCGAGTATGAAAAGAAGCAGCGCCTGCTGAAAGAAGCCGAGGGAGAGAAAGATATTGTCGGCTTATTAAAATGGGATAAGCAGGCTAAGCGCTAATCCCGATTCAACCGCATATGCAGCAACGGAAACGGATTCCCCTGTCCATCAACCTCTGAGCGACCGACCTGCACAAACCCCATATGGCGATAAAACGCGACGCCCTGCGGGTTTTGCTCATTCACATCCACTTCGTTTACGCCAAACTCTGCGATGGCATAGTGCAGCAGTAATTTCCCCACGCCCTTTCCCCGGCTCGCATCATCAACAAACAGCATTTCAATGCGGTTTTCATCCACGCCTAAAAAGCCGTGGATAACACCTGCATCATCGCGGGCCATCACGACGGTAAGGTTTGGCAGATACGCGTTGAGCAATAGCGGGCGCAGAGCCACGATATCGCTTTCCTGTAAAAAGTGATGGGTAGCGCGAACGGAGGATTCCCAGATTGCGACCAGGCGTTCGAAGTGTGAGGGATGTGCGGTTTCTATTTTCATGAGGGGATCATGTTTGGAAAACCGAACTAATGCAAGTCACGCTGTGCGTGCTGCTCCCCCTCACCCTCTCCCACAGGGCTGAGGGATCCCCAGTAATATGGTCATGCCACCATGACCATATTACTGTACTCTTTTCCCAGCTTTTTCATCTCGTTAACTATATTCAGCCGTCTCACTTTCCCGGGCTCATGCCGGATGACTTCTTCTGCCA
>NZ_JBXWCS010000015.1:0-119789 GCF_057320385.1 Enterobacter cloacae complex sp. 394F7
AGCCATGATCAAACTCTTCAATTTAAAAGTTTGATGCTCAATGAATTAAACTTCGTAATGAATTACGTGTTCACTCGTTGAGACTTGGTATTCATTTTTCGTCTTGCGACGTTAAGAATCCATGTCACTTTGAGTGCCCACACAGATTGTCTGATAAATTGTTAAAGAGCAGTGCAACGCGGCTTTCGCTCACCGTTGCGAGGTCCCGTATAATACGTTTTCCTCATTCAGAGTCAAGTGATTATTTTCACTTTTCTCTGTCGGCATTCATCTCTGAACCCCGCTAACCCGGCGGCTTGCAAGCCGTTGTTCCGTGTCAGTGGAGGCGCATTATAGGGAGTTCTCAGACGTTGACAACCCCTCTTTAAAAAAAAACGTTCAACCGTCTCTTTTTTGCTCAAAACCGTGCTACAGCGCGAGTTTTTCGAGCGTTTCAAACCCATAACGGCGCAAAACGGGTAAAAGTTGTTCAGTCTCGTTTGTTAGTGCCATACAAAAAGCGATATTCGCATCGGCAGATTTGGCATCCGGCGCTTCATGTTCCAGCAGCCAGGCAGTACGACGGGCAATAGCCGCACCGGAATCCACCAGACGCGTCCCCTCCGGCAGTACTTCTAACAATTCTTCCTGTAAGAGCGGGAAATGAGTGCAGCCCAGTACGACGGTATCCGGCGGTTCCGGCATACGCAGCCACGGGCGAAGAATACGACGCAGCTCCTCAAGTGGCACCGTCTTGCCATGCAGCTTCGCTTCAGCCATCTCCACCAGCTCTGCCGAACCGAGCATCGCGATCTGACATTCATTGGCAAAACGATCGATCAATTCACGCGTATAAGGACGCTTCACCGTGCCGCGCGTAGCCAGCAGACCCACAATACCATTCGCAGTCAGGCGCGCAGCAGGCTTTATTGCGGGAACCACGCCCACAACCGGGAACTGAAATTTTGCGCGCAAGGCTGGCAGCGATACCGTGCTTGCCGTATTACAGGCGATGACCGCCAGCGCCAGGGGATAACGCTGCTGTACCGCGGTGACGATTTCAACGACACGCTCAACAATAAAGTCCTCGCTCTTCTCCCCATAAGGGAAAGCGACGTTATCGAAGGCGTAAATATAATGGAGATCCGGCAGGAGATGCCGAATCTCATCATAGACCGAAAGCCCACCGACGCCGGAATCAAATACCAGCACGGTGGGACGCGGATTAGAAGGTGTAGCTGCCAGACAAGGTGTATTCCCGTCCTGCAGTTTGGTAGCCATAAACTGTCTCGTAATCTTTATCGAACAGGTTGGCTATTTTACCACGAACTGTAAGGTGAGAGGTGACAGGATATGAAACTGCGACATCCCACAGGCTTACCCCGCCCATTTTCACGCGTTCTGACGCATAAGTGTCTGGATCGATCGCGACATCATAGCGGGTGCCGAGGTAACGGTAAGCGAGGTTCCAGTCGAGATCCCATACCTGCCAGTCAAGCTGATACTTAACCTGCTGCTTAGAACGACGGGCCAGCACTTCATGAGTTTTGGCGTTACGCGGGTCAACATAATCATAGGAGATCTGGTGTCCAACCGGTCCAGTTTCGAACTGTGCCGTCGCTTCCACACCTTTAATACGCGCTTCGTCAACGTTGTAGTACCGATACGTATGCGGATCGCTGCTAATCAGGTTATCAATATCATTACGATAACCGGTGATACGCCAGTTGACCGGTCCCGTCAGGCCTTCAAAGCCCCCTTCCCACTGTTTACTCTCCTCCGGTTTAAGGTCCGGATTGCCGTAAGAAGCGCTGTGGATCTGGCTCATCGTCGGTGCTTTAAAAGCGGTGCCGTAGGAGGCAATCACACGATAGCCATCCACAAACTCCCACGCTGCGCTGGTTTGCCACGTGCCATGGTTGCCAAAGTTGGAGTTGTCGTCATTACGCGCCGCCGCTTCCAGCGTCACGCTGTTGAACTGCTGCATCGCAGACGCGAACACACCGGTATTACGTTGCTCGTAACCTTTTTCCAGGTAACCGGTCCCGGCCTGCGTCTTCTGCTTTTGCCAGTCCAGGCCTGCACCGATATTGCCATGGCCAACTTCTATAGTGTTGAGCCATTGGGTGGTGTACTGCTTCACGTCATCCATGGTTGCGGAATCAGCGTAGCGCCCTTTCTTCGGATCATAGTTCTGATCTTTACTGCGGCCGTAACCCGCCACCAGCTGTGACTGGAAAATCCCCTGGCTGTAACGCAAACCGGTATCCCAGTTCTGGCTGTAAAGCTGGCGAGTATCAGGTCGTCCATCCACCATAAAATTGGCGTCGTAATGATCGTAACCGTCATACGCAGTGCGGTTGTCATAACCAAAGCCACGGAAGAACCCGCTCACGCTGTCGGTAATTTGCTGTTCCACGGAGCCGTACAACGATTTACTCATAAAACCATCGCGGTCAGGCTGGCGCGGCGCATCCTGGGCAGCAATATCAAAGCCGCGGGTATAGGTGTAGTTACCCGCCATAGTGATTTTGGTTTTATTCAGCACCTGCTGGAAAGCGCCATCATAGGTCTGGTAGCCCTTAGAGCCGACGCCCGCTGAGATTTCCGCACCCGGCTTATCACGCCCGGTGATGATGTTAATCACGCCGCCAATCGCGTCGGAGCCATACAGCGCAGAACGCGGGCCACGGACGTATTCGATTCGCTGAATCAGCGAGGTTGGGATTTGGCTCAGATCGGGAACATTGCTAATCCCGGCGCTGTTCAACGGTACACCGTCAATCAGGACCAGAACATGACGGGATTCAGTGCCGCGAATAAAGGTAGAAGAGGTGGCACCCAGGCCACCGCTTTGCGCGATATCTACGCCCGGCAGACGTGACATAATCTCCACAACGCTCTTTGCCTGCCAGCGCTCAATATCTTCACGCGTCACCACGGACGTCGGTGCCAGAACTGTTTTTGCCGGTTGTTCAAAACGATTTGCTGTCACCACCAACGAGTCAGCGCTATCCTGCGCCCAGCCCGAAAATGCCGTAACGGACAACGCCGTTAACAGCGATACTTTTTTAATCATTGTTAAAGCATCCACAATATAAGAAGGATGCCGCAGGCCTCATCTATAGCACGCGATGATGAAACCAAATGCGACGTGATCCCGGCAGGTCTTCGGGCTGGGTGGCGTTTGTGGATGAAGACTTCCCATTTTCACAGTGTCTGCAACTCTCATCCCGCCAGTCTTTACCGCTGCGCGTCAGCTCCAGATTTACACTGGATTCCCTTTTCACTCTCAGGAGACCGGAAACAGAATGCTACAATTAGACACGTATAGATGTCCAGATAGCTATTAGCCATTAAATCTGGACATCCACTGCACAATCCCTACAATCCCCGCGTAATTCTTTATCACTCAGGACGCATCATGACCCCCGAACACCTCCCGACAGAACAGTACGACGCACAGCTGGCAGAGAAAGTTGTCCGCCTGCAAAGTATGATGACGCCTTTCAACGCGCCCGTTCCTGAGGTGTTTCGTTCACCGGTCAGCCACTACCGTATGCGTGCCGAGTTCCGCATCTGGCACGATGGCGACGACCTGTATCACATCATCTTCGATCAGCAGACTAAATCCCGTATCCGGGTCAACAGCTTCCCGGCGGCGAGTGAGCTGATTAACCAGCTCATGACTCTGATGATTGACGGTGTGCGCAACAACCCGGTGCTGCGCCATAAGCTGTTCCAGATTGACTACCTGACCACCCAAAGCAATCAGGCCATTGTCTCTCTGCTGTACCACAAGGCGCTTAACGACGAGTGGCGCGAGCAGGCAGAAGCGCTGCGCGATGCGCTGCGGGCGCAAAACATCAACGTTCACCTGATTGGCCGCGCGACAAAAACCAAAATCATGCTGGATCAGGATTACATCGATGAGCGCCTGTCGGTGGCAGGAAAAGAGATGGTTTACCGTCAGGTAGAGAACAGCTTCACCCAACCTAACGCGGCGTTGAACGTGCAAATGCTGGAGTGGGCGCTGAAAGCGACCGAAGGGTCAAAGGGCGATCTGCTTGAGCTGTACTGTGGGAATGGCAACTTCTCGCTGGCACTGGCGCGCAATTTCGAGCGCGTACTGGCAACGGAAATTGCCAAACCGTCCGTTGCGGCCGCGCAGTACAACATTGCCGCCAACCATATCGACAACGTGCAGATTATTCGTATGGCAGCAGAAGAATTTACACAGGCCATGAACGGCGTGCGCGAATTTAACCGTCTTGAGGGGATCGATCTGAAGAGCTATCAGTGCGAGACGATTTTTGTCGATCCGCCGCGCAGTGGCCTGGACAGCGAAACCGAGAAGATGGTGCAGGCATACCCGCGTATTTTGTACATTTCCTGTAACCCGGAAACGCTGTGCAAAAACCTGGAAACATTAAGCCAGACGCACAAGGTTGAACGTCTGGCGCTGTTCGATCAGTTCCCGTATACGCACCATATGGAGTGCGGTGTTTTACTTACCGCACGGTGATCTGTAGGCCGGATAAGCGTAGCGCCATCCGGCGTTTTTGGCAGGTGGCGCTTCGCTTACCTGCCCTACAAATAATTCCTTACTCCGGCAACTGGCTCTTACGGCTGCGCATGCGAGAGCCAATCCAGAACACCAGCGCCACAGACAGAACAGCAGGGAAGAAGTTAGAGCCGATATCCGGATACTCTGCGCGCACCACCGTGCTGTACAGCAACACACCCAGAATAAAGCAGGCAGCGGCCAGGCCCGGTAACCCCACCGGCATGGTGCGGTTCAAATAACGCTGGTGCAGGCAGTAAACCGTCAGCACCAGGGCGATAAGCGGGAAAATCGAGAAGGGTACGATGGAGCTAAAAATAGCGGCAAACGTACCATTAATGGATAAGCCAGCGATCAATGCCAGCAACAGCGTCCCTTTATCCTGACCTGACTGTTTCATTACTCACCTTCACTCTTCGGTTTGATGTGCCAGTTTCTCTTGTTCACGGCGATACCAGTAGTACGCACCTTTGGAGATCATCCTGAGCTGCAATACCAGTCGCTCTTCGAGTTGCTTACGTTGTTCAATGCTGACATCCAGCGCTTCGGCACCTGCACTGAAAACAATCGTCACCATTGCTTCAGCCTGTGCTTCGGTGAACGCACGCGGCATATGGTTTTCGAGTTCAAGATAGTCGGCAAGTTCCGCAATGAAATGCTGAATTTCACGCGCGACAGCGGCACGAAATGCCGCTGACGTCCCTGAACGCTCGCGCAGCAACAGGCGAAACGCGTTGGGGTTATTGCCGATAAATTCCATAAAGGTCGACACGGAGGTACGGATAACGCTACCGCCTTTCGCGATACGCTGCCGCGCCTGGCGCATCAACTGGCGCAGCATGAGCCCACTCTCGTCGACCATGGTCAGACCCAGTTCATCCACATCACGGAAATGGCGATAGAAGGACGTTGGCGCAATCCCGGCCTCGCGTGCGACTTCACGCAGGCTCAAACTGGCAAAACTCCGCTCAGCACTCAGTTGACTGAATGCAGCTTCCACCAGCGAACGCCGGGTTTTCTCTTTTTGTTGTGCTCTTACGCCCATCACGATAGTTGAATCCTTCCAAAGGTCTGATGGCACTATACCAGAGAATAAAATTAATCTGTTTACCTGGCTTTGTGAATGATTGTTTACGCGCGCTTTGTGCTCCACTGCCGGAAAAAAGCACAACGATAATTGGGTTACCCTGGCAATGATGTTATGATTCTGTTGCTTTTATGTATAAGAACAGGTAAGCCTTGCCATGCCACATTCCTACGATTACGACGCAATAGTTATTGGTTCCGGCCCCGGCGGCGAAGGCGCTGCTATGGGTCTGGTAAAACAGGGAGCCAGAGTAGCGGTCATTGAGCGCTACCATAATGTTGGCGGCGGTTGCACCCACTGGGGCACCATCCCTTCCAAAGCCCTCCGCCACGCCGTTAGCCGCATTATTGAATTTAACCAGAACCCTCTTTACAGCGACCACTCCCGACTTCTTCGTTCCTCTTTTGCCGATATCCTGAATCATGCAGATACCGTTATTAACCAGCAGACACGCATGCGTCAGGGTTTTTACGAGCGTAATCACTGCGAAATACTTCAGGGTAACGCGCATTTTGTGGATGAACATACGCTGGCGCTGGAGTGTCACGACGGTTCGGTTGAAACCCTCACCGCTGAAAAATTTGTTATCGCCTGTGGTTCCCGCCCGTATCATCCGGCAGACGTGGATTTCTCACACCCACGCATTTACGACAGCGATTCCATCCTCAGCCTGCACCATGAACCACGCCATGTGATTATCTATGGCGCGGGGGTGATCGGGTGTGAATATGCGTCTATCTTCCGCGGAATGGATGTCAAAGTTGATCTGATTAACACCCGCGACCGCCTGCTGGCTTTCCTGGATCAGGAGATGTCAGACTCGCTCTCCTACCACTTCTGGAACAGCGGTGTGGTGATTCGCCACAACGAAGAGTACGAGAAGATCGAAGGCTGCGACGACGGCGTGATCATGCATCTGAAGTCTGGCAAAAAGCTGAAAGCCGACTGCCTGCTGTATGCCAACGGCCGTACCGGTAACACCGATTCACTGGCGCTGGAAAACATCGGTCTGGAGACGGACAGCCGTGGTCAGTTAAAGGTTAACAGCATGTACCAGACTGCCCTGCCGCACGTTTACGCGGTCGGTGACGTGATTGGTTATCCGAGCCTCGCTTCCGCGGCCTATGACCAGGGGCGCATTGCGGCGCAGGCGCTGGTAAAAGGCGAAGCGACGGCGCATCTGATCGAAGACATTCCAACGGGGATTTACACCATTCCGGAAATCAGCTCCGTGGGGAAAACCGAGCAGCAGCTGACCTCCATGAAGGTGCCTTACGAGGTGGGTCGCGCCCAGTTTAAACATCTGGCACGGGCACAAATTGTTGGCATGAGCGTGGGAACGCTGAAGATCCTGTTCCATCGCGAGACGAAAGAGATCCTCGGTATTCACTGCTTTGGTGAACGCGCGGCGGAAATCATTCATATCGGCCAGGCGATAATGGAGCAAAAAGGTGGCGGTAACACCATTGAGTACTTCGTTAACACCACCTTTAACTACCCGACCATGGCGGAAGCCTATCGGGTTGCCGCGCTGAACGGTTTAAACCGCCTGTTTTAACGCGTTGTCAAAATGGCCATCCATCGCACCACGGATGGCCTCTGCCAGCTGCTCATAGCGGCTGCGCAGCGGTGACCCCGGACGATAAACCAGACCTATAGTACGACGTGGCTCTGGTTTAATGCACGGCAGGTAAACCACACCATCACGTTTACGCTCGCGCGGCACGGCCAGCGCAGGCAGCAACGTAATACCACTTCCCGCCGCCACCATATTACGCAGCGTTTCCAGGCTGGTTGCGCGGAAATGGGTATCTTCATCCGCTCCCGCTTCAAAACAGAAGCCCATCGCCTGATCGCGCAGGCAGTGGCCATCTTCCAGCATCAGCAGCTTTTCACCGGCCAGATCGGCCATCGGAACACGATCGCGGTTCGCCCACGGGTGATCTTCGTAGATCGCCAGCATCATCGGCTCGTCAAACAGCGGCACTTCGATAAAGGCTTCGCTCTCTTTTACCAGCGCCAGAATGGCGCAGTCGAGTTTGCCGCTATCTAACTGTGCCAGCAGCTGATGGGTTTGCGCTTCATGCAGATACATTTCGAGTTTCGGGAACGTCTGGTGCAGCATCGGAATGATGTGCGGCAGAAGGTACGGACCAACGGTTGGGATCAGGCCAATATGCAGCGGGCCGGACATGGTCTCCCCTTGCTGACTTGCCATTTCCTTGAGCACTTTGACCTCGCGCAGCACGGTGCGCGCCTGATCCACCAGCAGCAAACCCGCCTGAGTGAACAGCACTTTACGACTGGTGCGCTCCAGCAGCATCACGCCCAGCTCATCTTCCAGCTTGCGGATCTGACCGCTCAGCGTAGGCTGGCTGACGTGGCAGGAATCTGCCGCACGGCGAAAGTGGCGATGCTCGGCTAACGCTACCAGGTATTCAAGATCACGAATATTCATTATTCATCCTCCGTCGCCACGATAGTTCATGGCGATAGATAGCATAGCAACGAACGATTATCCCTATCAAGCATTCTGTTGAATAATACACCACATAGACGAGGCGGCACGTGTTTGACCCTTGACGTCCCCGCACCGTCAGCGAGTTTCTCTCAAAACTCGAACAACTAAAGCCAACGTGAACTTTTGCGGACCCCGTGGTCCGCATTTTTTTTGCGTAAAAAAGCCCGGGGGTAAAAGCAAAATGGCAACCGAAGTTGCCATTTTTAGTGTTTGCTCCCTCTCCCTGTGGGAGAGGGCCGGGGTGAGGGCACCAGCCCGCACAAATCAAACCAACCGGTTTTTCGCGTCCGCAATCGCCTGCGCCACCTGCTTCGGCGAGACTCCACCTTTCGCCGCACGCTTATCCAGACATGACTGCAACGAAAGAATCGGATACACATCCTCCCCGATCACCGCACTGAATTTCTGCAGATCGGCAAGCGCCAGATCTTCCAGCGGTTTCCCCTGACGAATCGCTTCCACGACCGCTTCGCCCACAATATGGTGTGCTTCACGGAACGGTACCCCTTTCGCCACCAGGTAATCCGCCAGTTCGGTCGCGTTTGCATAACCCTGCTGCGCCGCTTCCTGGCAACGCGGACGCTTCACCTGAATGCCGTCCAGCACCAGCGCGCCCATATGCAGGCAGTCCAGCCAGGTGTCGAGCGCGTCGAACAGCCCTTCTTTGTCTTCCTGCATATCTTTGTTGTACGCCAGCGGCAGCCCTTTCAGGGTCATCATCATGCCGGTCAGCGCGCCCTGCACGCGGCCACACTTACCGCGGATCAGCTCCAGCGCATCCGGGTTTTTCTTCTGCGGCATCAGGGAAGAGCCGGATGTCACACGGTCAGACAGCTCAACAAACCCAGCTTCGCCAGAGTTAAAGAAGATCAGGTCTTCGGCAAAACGAGACAGGTGGACCATGCCGATAGAGGCATTCGACAGCAGTTCCAGCACGTGGTCACGGTCAGAGACGCTGTCCAGGCTGTTACGGGTGGCAGAGGCGAAGCCCAGCCAGCCTGCCAGCTGCTCGCGGTCAATTTCATATGCCGTACCCGCCAGCGCACCGCTGCCCAGCGGGCTGACGTCCAGGCGCTTCAGGGTATCCTGCAGGCGGCTTTCGTCACGCGCCAGCATCTCGACATAGGCCAGACACCAGTGCGCAAAGGTCACCGGCTGCGCACGCTGCAAATGGGTATAACCCGGCATCACCGCGTCCTGGTTGTTCTGTGCCGTTTCCACCAGCGCGCTCTGCAGCTGACGGTTAGCCGCCAGCAGCTCCGCGACGGTATCTTTACACCACAGTTTCAGATCGGTCGCGACCTGGTCGTTACGGCTACGGCCGGTGTGCAGCTTTTTACCCAGCTGGCCAACTTTGTCGATCAGTTTGCCTTCTACCCAGCTGTGAATATCTTCGGCATCGCTTTGCAGGATTTGCTGCGGATCCAGACGCACTTCTTCCAGCAGATTATTGAGCGCCTCTTCCAGTTGCAGCTGTTCCTCTGCGGTCAGCACGCCTACCGTCACCAGCGCTTTGGACCAGGCCACAGAGCCGACGATATCCTGTTCGGCCAGGCGATAGTCGAAGCGCAAAGAGTCGTTGAACTGTTTGAACCGTTGATCCGCTGCCTGTGTAAAACGCCCACCCCAAAGTGCCATAACATGCTTCCTTAATATCTTTGAATTTCATTGCCCGGTGGCGCTGCGCTTACCGGGCCTACAAAACATTAAATCGATTACGCAAGAATACGCGTGCCAATCGGCGTGCCGTTAAACAGCGCCGGAAGCTGCTCCGCGTGACGCCAGGAGGCGATATCCACCGGTCGACCGAGCGTACGGGCGGCATCCAGCGCGGCATTCACTTTGACGATCATCCCGTCGGTAATAATGCCCTGGGCGATCAGCTGTTCGGCTTTTGCCGCGGTCATTTCCGCAATGCGCTGGCCTTTGCCGTCCAGAATACCGCTCACATCGGAGAGCAGGATCAGGTCCGCGCCCAGCGTTGCCGCCAGTGCCGTCGCCGCCTGGTCCGCATTCACGTTCATCAGCTCACCCTCTTCGGTCACCCCGATAGAGCTCACCACCGGCAGGAAACCGCCTTCCAGCAGCGTGTTAATCAGCTTAGGCGAACCTGGCTGCGCCAGTCCAACGTGGCCGAGTTCTTCATCGAGCTGGGTCACTTTTACGCTGTCACCGTCGCCCAGATAGAGGCCAACGGAGGCAATGTGGTGTTTCTTCGCCCAGGACAACAGAGTCTTATTCGCCGTACCTGCCAGCGCACCGGTGATGATGTCAATCTGGTCGGCAGGCGTCACGCGCAGGCCGTTTTTCTTTTTCACCGGCAGGTTGAGCCCTTTCATCAGCTCATCCACTACGCAGCCGCCGCCGTGCACAATCACCAGCGGACGCTGGTGTGATTCGCGATAGTTAACCAGCGCGGTAAACAGACGCTCCAGCGCTTCTTCGCTGTCCAGCAGTACACCACCGAGTTTGATAATTAATGGGTTCATCATCACACCTTAAATAAGAGCCTGCGTTTCCGGGAAACCGAAACGAATATTTGCACACTGCATTGCCTGAGCGGCAGCGCCTTTGAGTAAGTTATCTTCTGCTGCCACCACGATCAGATGCTCGCCCTGCACGGCATAGCCGATGTCGCAGAACGGCAGGCCAACCACGTTTTTCAGCGCGGGCACGCCTTTGTCGTAGAGACGCACCAGCGGTTTATCCGCATACGCCTGAGTAAAGGCCTCGCTCACCTGGTCTTTGGTCACGCCCGGTTTCAGGCGGCAGGTAATGGTTTCGAGGATCCCACGCGGGAAGCTGCCCAGGTGCGGTGTAAAGATGACATTGGCCCCCAGATGGGTAGTGATTTCCGGATGATGGCGGTGATTAAACACGCCATACGGCTGCAGGCTGACTTCACAGAAGCTGTTAGAAATAGCAGCCTTGCGTCCGGCACCGCTGACACCACTGGTGGCGTTGATCACCGGCCACTGGTTCAGATCCAGCAGGCCTGCGTCGATCAGCGGCTTCAGAGAAAGCTGTGCGGCCGTCGGGTAGCAGCCCGGCACGGCAATCAGATCCGCTTCTTTCAGCTTGTCTGCGCTCCACTCCGCCAGCCCATACACGGCTTTTGCAAGCAGGTCCGGGTGCTGATGGGTAAAGCCATAATATTTTTCGTAGAACGCGCCGTCGTTAACACGGAACGCGCCGGAGAGGTCGAACACCACGCAACCGGCCGCCAGGAATTGCGGCGCCAGGTCGTGACTGACCTCGTGCGCGGTGGCCAAAAACACCACGTCGACGCCGTCAGTGAACTCGCTGATGTCAGACATCGGCTGCAGCGGCAGATCGACAATGCCCCTAAGCTGCGGATGCAAATCGGAAATTAACTTTCCTGCATCATTGCTTTGCGCTGACACGGTCAAAGCGGTTATGGTCATATGTGGATGGCGATTCACGTAGCTTACAAGCTCTGCGCCCGCATAACCGCTAGCGCCTACAATCAGCGTATTCAACATCGGGTTCCTTTATGCTCAACGTTAATGTATTTTTATTCACATTTATTGCATGAATATTGATACTATCACGACCTAAGGTGTGTCAACAATGAAAATGAACTTACCGCCATTTATCGAGATTTACCGCGCCCTGATTGCCACACCCTCCATCAGCGCGACCGAAGAAGCGCTGGATCAGAGCAATGAGTCTTTAATCAATCTGCTGGCGGGTTGGTTTAGCGATCTTGGCTTTAACGTTGAGGTTCAGCCCGTACCTGGAACACGCCATAAATTTAACCTGCTCGCCAGCACCGGACACGGCGCAGGCGGACTGCTGCTGGCCGGTCATACCGACACGGTGCCGTTTGACGATGGCCGCTGGACCCGCGACCCGTTTACCCTGACCGAGCATGACAACAAGCTTTACGGCCTTGGCACCGCCGACATGAAAGGCTTCTTCGCCTTTATCCTTGACGCGCTGCGTGACGTGGACGTGACAAAACTGAAAAAGCCGCTCTACATTCTGGCGACCGCCGATGAAGAGACCAGCATGGCGGGGGCGCGTTACTTCTCAGAAAACACATCGATTCGCCCGGATTGCGCCATCATCGGTGAGCCTACGTCATTACAACCGATCCGTGCGCATAAAGGCCATATCTCCACGGCAGTGCGCGTGATGGGCCAGTCTGGCCACTCCAGCGATCCGGCGCGTGGCGTGAACGCCATTGAACTGATGCACGACGCCATCGGCCGCATCATGACTCTACGCGACGAACTGAAAGAGCGGTATCACTACGATGCCTTCACCGTGCCGTATCCAACGCTGAACCTCGGTAGCCTGCACGGTGGCGATGCCTCTAACCGTATCTGCGCCTGCTGTGAGCTGCACATGGATATCCGTCCGCTGCCGGGCATGACGCTAAGCGATCTCGACGGCTTGCTGACCGAAGCGCTGGCCCCGGTGAGTGAACGCTGGCCTGGCCGCCTGACGGTGTCTGAACTGCATCCACCGATCCCGGGTTATGAATGTCCACCGGATCATCAGCTGGTTGAAGTGGTGGAAAAACTGCTCGGCGAGAAAACCGACGTGGTGAACTACTGCACCGAAGCGCCGTTTATTCAGACGCTGTGCCCGACGCTGGTACTTGGCCCAGGCTCCATCAACCAGGCGCACCAGCCGGATGAATACCTGGAAACCCGCTTCATCAAGCCCACCCGCGAACTGATTACCCAGGTCGTGCATCACTTCTGCTGGCATTAAAAAATGCCCCTCACCCTAACCCTCTCTCCAGAGGGGAGAGGGAATTTGAACACCCTCTCCCCTTTGGGGAGAGGGCAGGGTGAGGGCAACAAATCCCGCGATCTCCGTCACATTCCCATAAGCATCTCTTATCTGACGCAATGCGAATTAAATTTCGTAAATTGCCCGCATTTATTCGTTTGCTGAACCGTTTTCGCAGCAATTGACGACAGGGGTTTTACGTGGCTTTATAAAGGGAGATGACAAAATAATGTCCAGAAGATTTTCGCATGGGCATAAACAAAAATGATGGGGTGACTGGGTTTTTATGAACGAACAATATTCCGCGTTGCGTAGTAATGTCAGTATGCTCGGCAAAGTGCTTGGAGATACCATCAAAGATGCGTTGGGGGAAAACATCCTCGACCGCGTTGAAACCATCCGCAAGCTGTCTAAATCTTCCCGTGCCGGTAACGAAGCGAGTCGTCAGGAGCTGCTCACCACCTTGCAGAACCTCTCTAACGATGAGCTGCTGCCCGTTGCACGCGCATTCAGCCAGTTCCTGAACCTGGCAAACACGGCTGAGCAATACCATAGCATTTCGCCAAACGGCGAAGCTGCCAGCAACCCGGAAGTCATTGCCCGTACGCTTCGTAAACTCAAAGACCAGCCAAACCTCAACGAAGCCACCATTAAAAAAGCGGTGGAGTCCCTTTCGCTGGAGCTGGTGCTGACCGCCCACCCAACCGAAATCACCCGTCGCACCCTGATCCACAAAATGGTCGAAGTGAACAACTGTCTGAAACAGTTGGATAACAAAGATATTGCCGACTACGAACGTAACCAGCTGATGCGTCGTCTGCGCCAGCTGATTGCGCAGTCCTGGCACACCGATGAAATTCGTAAGCATCGCCCAAGCCCGGTAGACGAGGCCAAATGGGGCTTTGCGGTGGTGGAAAACAGCCTGTGGGAAGGGGTTCCGAACTACCTGCGTGAGCTGAACGAACAGCTGGAAGCAAACCTGGGCTATCGCCTGCCAGTAGATTTTGTCCCGGTACGCTTTACCTCCTGGATGGGCGGTGACCGCGACGGTAACCCGAACGTGACGGCAGAAATCACCCGCCACGTGCTGCTGCTGAGCCGCTGGAAAGCCACCGATCTGTTCCTGAAAGACATTCAGGTGCTGATCTCCGAGCTGTCGATGGTGGAAGCAACGCCAGAACTGCGCGCGCTGGCCGGTGAAGAAGGTGCCAGCGAGCCGTATCGTTTCCTGATGAAAAAACTGCGCAGCCAGCTGATGGCGACCCAGGCCTGGCTGGAAGCACGCCTGAAAGGCCAGCGCCTGCCGAAGCCGGAAGGTCTGCTGAGCCAGAACGAACAGCTCTGGGAACCGCTATACGCTTGCTATAAATCACTACAGGCCTGCGGGATGGGCATCATCGCCAATGGCGAACTACTCGACACCCTGCGCCGCGTGAAGTGTTTTGGCGTGCCGCTGGTGCGTATCGACGTGCGTCAGGAGAGCACCCGCCATACCGAAGCGCTGGGCGAACTGACCCGTTATCTTGGCATTGGCGACTACGAAAGCTGGTCTGAAGCCGACAAACAGGCCTTCCTGATCCGCGAGCTGAACTCCAAGCGTCCTCTGCTGCCACGCAACTGGGAGCCAAGCAACGAAACCCGCGAAGTTCTCAACACCTGTAAAGCGATCGTGGATGCGCCAAAAGGATCGGTCGCCGCCTATGTGATCTCGATGGCGAAAACCCCGTCCGACGTGCTGGCCGTTCACCTGCTGCTGAAAGAAGCCGGTATCGACTATGCCCTGCCGGTCGCCCCGCTATTTGAAACCCTCGACGACCTGAACAACGCCAATGATGTAATGACCCAGCTGCTGAACATCGACTGGTATCGCGGCTTTATTCAGGGCAAACAGATGGTGATGATCGGCTATTCCGACTCCGCAAAAGATGCGGGCGTGATGGCGGCATCCTGGGCGCAGTATCAGGCGCAGGACGCGCTGATCAAAACCTGCGAGAAAGCCGGTATTGAGCTGACGCTGTTCCACGGTCGCGGTGGCTCCATTGGCCGTGGCGGTGCGCCTGCGCACGCGGCGCTGCTCTCTCAGCCGCCGGGAAGCCTGAAAGGCGGGCTGCGCGTGACCGAACAGGGCGAGATGATCCGCTTCAAATACGGCCTGCCGGAAGTGACCATCAGCAGCCTGTCGCTCTATACCAGTGCGATTCTCGAAGCAAACCTGCTGCCACCGCCGGAGCCGAAAGAATCCTGGTGCCGCATTATGGATGAGCTGTCTGACATCTCATGCGACCTGTACCGCGGTTACGTGCGTGAAAACAAAGACTTCGTACCTTACTTCCGCTCTGCTACGCCAGAGCAGGAGCTGGGTAAACTGCCGCTGGGTTCACGTCCGGCTAAGCGTCGTCCGACCGGCGGCGTGGAGTCTCTGCGTGCAATCCCGTGGATCTTCGCCTGGACGCAGAACCGTCTGATGCTGCCAGCCTGGCTGGGTGCCGGTGCGGCGCTGCAGAAGGTGGTGGAAGATGGCAAACAGAACGAACTGGAAACCATGTGCCGCGACTGGCCATTCTTCTCTACCCGTCTGGGTATGCTGGAGATGGTCTTCTCGAAAGCTGACCTGTGGCTGGCGGAATACTACGATCAGCGTCTGGTGAAACCAGAGCTGTGGGCGCTGGGTAAAGAGCTGCGCGAACTGCTGGAAGGCGACATCAAAGTGGTGCTGGATATCGCCAACGACTCCCATCTGATGGCCGATCTGCCGTGGATTGCCGAGTCTATCCAGCTGCGTAACATCTATACCGACCCACTGAACGTCCTGCAGGCGGAGCTGCTGCACCGTTCGCGTCTGGCGGAAGAGGAAGGTAAAGATCCGGATCCACGCGTTGAACAAGCGCTGATGGTGACAATTGCGGGCGTTGCAGCGGGTATGCGTAACACCGGCTAATGCTCACTGCCCGGCGGCGCTTCGCTTGCCGGGCCTACGACAGGTAGGCCGGGTAAGCGTCAGCGCCACCCGGCAATACCTCGGTATTTACACCATGCAGCATGATATTACTCACATCCTGACTGACCTGATTAGCGGTACGATGCCGCTACGTCAGGTTCATTTCGCCAACCCCGCCCTCTGCGCACCCGAACTCGCCCTGCAGGTTGATTTCCCCCGTCTGGAGATCGTGCTCGAAGGCTCGGTGAAAGACCAGGCGGCTTGCGTATTACAGCAGGGTGATGTTTTATACGTCCCGGCGGGAGGCTGGAACGATCCGCAATGGCAAACGCCCGCGACAACGCTGAGCATCCTGTTTGGTAAACAGCAGCTTGGATTTAGTCTTTTACACTGGAACGGCGTGGATGCTCGTAATCTTGCAAAACAGCACGTCGCCCGTCGGGGGCCACGCATCGGATCCTTCCTGTTACAGACGCTTCATGAAATGCAGATGCAGCCGCACGAGCAGCAAACAGCGCGACTGATTGTTGCCAGCCTGCTTAGCCACTGCGTCGATTTGTTGGGTAGCCAGATCCAGACCGCCTCCCGCAGTCAGGCGCTGTTTGAAGCTATTCGCGTTTATATCGATGAACATTATGCGACCCCGCTTACCCGGGAATCCGTAGCGCAGGCGTTTTACATCTCTCCGAACTATTTATCGCATCTTTTTCAGAAAACCGGCGCGGTAGGTTTTAATGAGTACCTGACCCACACGCGGCTGGAGCACGCGCGTCAGTTGCTGAAAGGGTATGACTTAAAGATAAAAGAAGTGGCGCATGCCTGCGGGTTTGTCGACAGTAACTATTTCTGCCGTTTATTCCGTAAAAACACGGAGCGCTCGCCGTCGGAATACCGTCGTCAGTATCACAGCCAGCTAATCGGAAAAGCGGCTAATCCAGAATGACCTGCGTATGCTGCGGTGCGGATACCATTTTTCGTACCGCTGCCATGACCTTTTGCGGGTCCCGCAGGAAAGCATTAATGCCGCATTTCACATAGCGGGCGGATTCGAAGCGTTCGTTGCCCGCCAGCTCAATATCCGTGATAAGTAATACGACATCGGCGCGGCGGATATCATCCTCCGTCAGCTCACTTTCAATGCCTAACGCCCCTTGCGTCTCAATGCGCACTGACCATTTCTCCTGCTGGCAAATCCGCTCCAGCCGTTCTGCGGCCATGTACGTATGCGCCACGCCGCTCACGCACGCGGTTACCGCCACCAGATGACGCCCTGCTATTACTGTCATTTTTAACCTCCAATGGTGACATGAAACCCTTTATCTTCGGCCATACGGCGCATTGCCGCGACCTCGTCAGCTGTCGGAGGACTCACCTCCCGCATCGACCATTGTTGACCAAGCAGACGGTATTTTGGTTCACCATAAGAGTGAAACGGTAATAAATGCAGCTGCCGTATCCCTGAAGGTAATAAAAATGCCAGCACGCTCGCCATGTTGGCGTCAGTTAGCGTATAGCCCGGAATAAGCGGCACACGGGGGATGACGTTTATGCCTTCGGCCACCAGCTGCGTAAGGTTTTCCAGCACTCTGGGAAGATTTACTGCCGTCACCGAACGTGCCTGCTCAGGATCCATAATCTTCAGGTCAAACAGTACTTCATCACACTGGCGTGCCAGCGGCAGCAATCGGGACAGGGGCGCATCTCCCGCCGTCTCAATAGCGGTATGAATACCGTAGCGGCGCAAACGCTTAAGCAGCTGCGTCGCAAAGGGTGCCTGCATTAATACTTCCCCGCCTGACAGCGTCACCCCGCCTCCCGATGAGCGAAAGAAGACGTCATCCTTCATCACTTCGCGTTCCAGCTCGTCCAGCGTCACGTCGCGTCCGATGCGTTCAAACGCGCCGGACGGGCACTCGTCCGCATCACGCAGGCAGGGAGCGCAGTGCAAACATTTGCTCTCCCGGCGAACCGTCTCTATTTTCGGCGAGATCGACTCAGGATTGGCGCACCACGGGCAACGGTGAGGACAGCCTTTGAAAAAGACTACCGTGCGAATACCTGCTCCGTCGTTCAACGAATAACGCTGAATATTGAAAATACGCGCTACGTCGGCGCGTGTTTCAACGACGTCACAGTTGATGCGCGGTCCGACGGATAATGTCATCCTGGATCTCCTTTGACAGCTCAACAAAGAAGGCGCTGTAGCCGGCAACGCGTACCACCAGCCCGGCAAAATCCTGAGGACGCCGTTGCGCCTCACGCAGGGTTTCCGCGTTGACCACGTTGAACTGGATATGCTGTAACTTAAGCTGCGTAAACGCACGGAGGAAGTCCGCCAGCTTCTGCAACCCGGCATCGCCTTCCAGCGTGGCGGGGGTGAATTTAACGTTTAGCAGCGTACCGTTAGATAACAGATAGTTATCCAGCTTGCTCACCGACTTCAGCACAGCCGTCGGCCCCTGCATATCCTGGCCGAGCATCGGAGAAAGCCCTCCATCCGCCAGCTGTTCGCCCGCCAGGCGGCCATCCGGCGTAGCCCCCACGACCGCGCCAAGCGGCACATGGGCGGAGACGGTATACGAGCCAGGCGTGAAGATTCCACCACGCGGGTTGCGGTATTTTTCGACCTCTTTACAGTAATGGCGCAGCAGTTCCGCACTGATATTGTCGACATCGTCGATATCATTACCGTATTTCTCAAAGCGATTGATCAGCCGCGCGCGCACCTTTTCGCCCTCCGGGGTGGCAAAATTCGCTTTTAACACCGCCAGCAGCTCGTCAAAACTTAAGCGCTGCTGTTCAAACACCAGCCCTTTCAGGGCGTGAAGCGAGTCGCTCAAATTAGCAATACCAATCCCCTGCACGCCGGAGAAGTTATAGCGCGCGCCACCGTCAGTAATGTCTTTCCCCGTTTCCAGACAGTCGCTGATAAAGGAGGAGAGCAACGGCACGGGTGCCCAGTCGCGATGGCCGATATCGCAAATGTTGCTTCCTTCCACCATCAGTGCAATGTAGTGATTAATCCTGGCGCGTATATGTTCAATTAACCCCTCGTACGTCAGCCCGCTATTACCTTCGTTCTCCTGCATGGCGATTTCCATTACCTTCAGCAGGTTAAACATGGCGATATCATGCAGGCCGTAAGTTTTCCCTGGAATCGACAGTTCAACGCAGCCGACAACCGCATAGTCACGCGCATCTTCCAGCGACACGCCGCGATTCAAAAAGGCAGGTACTATTACTTCATCGTTAAAAATCTGTGGAATGCCGGTACCCAGCCGAATAGTCTCCGCTGTTTTCAGCAGGAAAGGCCGGTCGATCAGTTCGTTTACCCGTACGCCGAGGTTAGGCTGGGGAAGCTGAACGCTCTGGTAGGCATCCAGACACAGGAACGAAAGCACGTTCACCGCGCTACGCCCGTTTTCCGTCAGGCCACCCAGCAGCGCGGTATACCCGGTCGGGAACCCTGCAAAATAACGGGCGCTGCTGGTCGAGCGCAAGAGCACCACATCGTTACACTTCACCCATAGCGACTCCAGCAACTCTTTCAGAAACGCTGGATCGTCTCCCTGCGTTAACGAGGCCTGATAAAACGGAAGCATATACTGGTCAAAACGCCCGATGGAGAGCGAACTGGCGTTAGATTCGTACTGCAAAATGACGTTCATGTACCAGAACAGCTGACACGCCTGCCAGAAGGTTTGCGGCTTATGCTGTGCGTTGTGTCGCGAGATGTCGGCCATTGCCAGCAATTCTTCGCGGCGAGTAGCATCGCTGCTCTGAGCCAGTTCTTCAGCGAGCGCCGCATAACGCAGAATATGGCGCTGGGACGCTTCGAGCAGAATGAGCGCCGCTGCATAGAACGTGTTTTGCGTATCACGAGCGCAGCGTTCACGCATTTCCGCCACCAGCGCGCCCAGCCCGTTATTAAGCAGGCGAGGATAATCAATAATGATATGCCCCTGCCCTTTATCCGTCTGGTTGACGCTAAAAATCTGCGTCCCTACGGCGGCCTTCACCTCCTCCGTCATCTGGCTGTTGATGAAATCTTTCATCGACCGGTTTTCCCAATAGGGATACAGCACCTCACGGTAGGTCTGCTTATCCTCATCGCTGATTTCAAAGCGATCCTGCGGACGGGTGGCGAACTGGTCCAGTTCCTTAAGCAACCAGTAGGGATCCATCTCCGGTGACATAATGCCTGCACGCGGCTTAACGGTGCGGTTTCCGGCAATCAGTTCTTCATCACGAATCGCGATTTCCACATGGTCGAGAATGTGCGCCGTTGCTTTCGCGCGACGGAGAATAACCGGTTCGCCTTCCGTCTGTTGATGGCTGGCTGTATAGAGCAGCGCACGTTCAAGCGAGATCTCGCGAGGGTTGGCAAAGAGCGCATTTTTCAAACGCGGTATACGATTCGTCATGAGGGAACTCCTGTAACGGAAAAAACCAGCCCGCCCCGAAGGGCGGGAGAGCATCAGGCGGTTTGCGCCAGGTGGGCATCGATTTTGTTCATGATGGCGTCGGCACGTTTTACCGCGTCGCTGATATTGACGCGCACGATGGTTTTCCCGGCAAAACGCTCTTCGAATTTAATGCCGATATCTTTAGTCAGGATCACCATATCTGCTGCGGCGATATCCTCTGCCGTCAGTTCGTTCTCAAGACCAATCGACCCCTGCGTTTCTACCTTCACTTCCCAGCCTTTCGCTTTTGCGGCGCTTTCCAGCGCTTCGGCAGCCATATAGGTATGGGCAACGCCAGACGGACATGCGGTTACTGCGATAATTCGGGCCATGTTCTCTTCCTCACTCAGTTAATTTCGAAATCCAGATCCAGGTCATCCTCTTTTTCCTCGACCTGCTTTGTGTTCTTTCGGGCAATACGCTTTAGCACGTTGACGCTGACCGCCGTCACCACTGCACCCACGGCAACCGCAGCGATATAGCCGAGCTTGCCGTCCACCACGGGAAGCACAATTAACCCGCCCCATCCGGCATAGCATTGCGCGCCCATAACCGCAGCCGTGACCGCGCCGCAGGCGGAGCCCAACATAATGGAAGGAATCACGCGTAGCGGGTCCGCTGCGGCAAACGGAATCGCTCCCTCGGTGACACCCACGCAGCCCATCACCAGCGCCGCTTTACCTGCTTCACGTTCTTCACCGGTAAAATTCTTACGGCCGATAAGCGTTGCCAGGCCTAACCCCAGCGGCGGTATGCAAATAGCCACGGCGGCAATTGCAACGACGGTATAGACGCCTTGCGCAACGCAAATCAGCATGAAGGCATACGCCACTTTGTTGACCGGGCCGCCCATGTCGAACGCCAGCATGAGACCGATAATAATGGCGAGGACCACAATGCTGCCCTGCTGCATGCCTTGCAGCCACTGGGTGAGACCGGTAGTAAGCGCGCCTACAGGCTCGCCCAGTCCCCACATCATGATGCCTGCGGTAATAAACGTGCCGATAATCGGGATGATGAAGATAGGCATAACGGAACGCAGCACTTTCGGCACGGGCAGCTTTTTCAGATACCAGACGACAATGCCACCGAAAATCCCGGCGATAATTGCGCCAAAGAACCCTGCACCGAAGCTGTTGCCCACCCAGGCGGCAATAGCACAGGGAGCAAGCGCGGCGCGTTCTGCAATGGAATAACCAATATAGGCGGCGAGGAATGGCACCATCAGCGTTAAACCCGCCACACCGATGTCAAAGAGCTTTTTCAGATTGGGATCGGTTGCGGCATCGGGCACCGCACCTTTGCCGTATAGCATGACCGAAACCGCCAGCAGAATGCCGCCCGAGACCACAAACGGGATCATGTGCGACACCCCTGTCATCAGATGCTGTCGCGTGTTCTTGAGAATATGCACCAACGCTTTCATATGCCGCTCCAGGCCTTTATCCACAAAGATGTTGTGGCAAACAATAGGCAATCAGGAAGACGGCGGACAGGAGACAAAAAGGCCATTTACTGGATTTTTGTAATATCGGAATGAAAATGCGATCCGCCTCGACATTTCTCATCGACTTCGCATTACGCAAACGGTCGCAACTTGTGAGTGAAATCTCAATTTTAAGGTGACATTACATTTGTCCAGTTTTTGGCAGTTTTGTCACATGGCGCGCCTCATCATCACGCTCGTATGCTGTTCCGCATAATTGACGATTAGTTTCAGGAGTGTGTATGGCTCTGGTAGTGGAATTTACCTGTGAATTGCCCAACGGCGTTCACGCGCGTCCTGCAAGTCATGTAGAAACGCTGTGCAACACGTTTATCTCGCAAATTGAGTGGCATAACCTGCGTACGGATCGTAAAGGCGATGCCAAAAGCGCGCTGGCGCTGATTGGTACCGATACGCTGGCAGGCGATGCCTGCCGCCTGGTGATAAACGGTGAAGACGAGCAGCATGCCCGGCAGCGGCTGGAGTTGTGGCTAAGAGAGGAATTTCCGCATTGCGACGCGCCGCTTGAAGGGGTAATCAGCACGGAGCTGGATCCCTTGCCTGAATCCCTGACACGCCTGAACCCGACGCTGTTTCGCGCTACTCCGGTATGCAGCGGGAGTGCACATGGCGTCCTGACGTTATTGTCCTCGCTGGATCTCAACGCCCTGACCGATTTGCCCGACGTGCAAAGCGTGGAAGCTGAGCAGTCGGCGCTGGATAACGGCCTGACGCAGCTGATCAAACACATTGAGCTGCGCGCCCTGGACAGCGACAGTACTGCCAGCGCTATTCTTGAAGCCCACCGCTCGCTGGCTACAGATACCTCGCTGCGTCAGCACCTCCTGTCAGGGGTCAGCCAGGGTCTAAGCTGCGCCCAGGCCATCATCGCCACGGCGAACCATTTCTGCGACACGTTCTCCCGTTCCAGCAGCACCTATTTGCAGGAGCGGGTGCTCGACGTGCGCGACATCTGCTACCAGCTTTTACAACATATCTATGGTGAAGCGCGTTTCCCGGCTCACGGCCAGCTGACGCAGCCGAGCATCTGCCTTGCTGACGATCTGACTCCCGGTCAGTTTCTTGAACTCGATAAAACGCAGCTTAAAGGACTGCTGCTGAAAAGTGGCGGCACCACCTCGCATACCGTGATCCTCGCGCGTTCCTTCAATATTCCGACGCTGGTTAGCGTCAACAGTGAAAGCCTACTGCAATGGCGCAATCAGCCTGTATTTGTGGACGGCAATGCCGGTGCGGTGGTCGTCAATGGCAGCGACGCCGTAGCGCGTTACTATCAGCAGGAAGCGCGCGTCCAGCAGGCGATACGCGAGCAACAGCGCGTCTGGCTTGACCGTGAAGCCAGAACCGCCGACGGCCTGCGGGTAGAAATTGCCGCCAATATTGCCCACGCGGTGGAGGCCCAGGCAGCATTTAGAAATGGTGCCGAAGGCGTGGGCCTGTTCCGCACGGAAATGCTCTATATGGATCGTGCCAGCGCACCCGGCGAAAACGAGTTATACAACATTTTCTGTCAGGCACTGGAAAGTGCAAATAGCCGTAGCATTATTGTGCGTACTATGGATATCGGCGGCGACAAGCCGGTGGAGTACCTGAATATTCCAGCTGAGAACAATCCCTTCCTCGGCTACCGCGCCGTACGCATATATGAAGAGTATTCTTCGCTGTTCACGACCCAGCTTCGGGCGATCCTTCGCGCCTCTGCCCACGGAAACCTTAAGATCATGATCCCGATGATCTCCTCTATGGAGGAGATCCTGTGGGTAAAAGAGAAGCTCGCCGACGCGAAGCAACAGCTCCGGGCTGAACATATTCCGTTTGATGAGAAAATCCCACTCGGCATTATGCTGGAAGTCCCCTCGGTGATGTTCATCATCGATCAGTGCTGCGAAGAGATTGATTTCTTTAGCATCGGCAGCAATGACCTGACACAGTATCTGCTGGCCGTGGACCGCGACAACGCAAAAGTCACGCGCCATTACAACAGCCTGAACCCCGCCTTTCTGCGGGCGCTGGACTACGCGGTGCAGGCCGTTCACCGTCAGGGTAAGTGGATTGGCCTCTGCGGTGAGTTAGGCGCGAAAGGGTCGGTGCTGCCGCTGCTGGTGGGTCTGGGGCTGGACGAACTGAGCATGGGCTCCCCTGCCATTCCTGCCACCAAAGCACGCCTGGCGCAGCTTGATAGCCGCGCCTGTCGCCAGTTGTTGAACCAGGCCATGGCGTGTCGCACCTCGCTTGAAGTAGAACATCTGCTCGCCCAGTTCCGTATGAATCAGCAGGATACGCCACTGGTGACGCCACGCTGTATTTCTCTGGATAACGACTGGAACAGTAAAGAAGAGGTCATGAAAGGCATGACCGATAACCTTTTGCTCGCCGGGCGATGCCGCTATCCGCGCAAGCTGGAAGCCGATTTATGGGCACGCGAAGCCGTATTTTCCACCGGGTTGGGTTTTGGATTCGCCATTCCACACAGCAAATCAGAACACATTGAGCAATCCACTATCAGCGTCGCACGCCTGAAAGCGCCCGTTATGTGGGGTGACGAGGAGGCACAATTCATCATCATGCTGACGCTGAATAAACACGCTGCTGGCGACCAGCATATGCGTATTTTCTCCCGCCTGGCCCGTCGCATCATGCATAACGATTTTCGCAGTGCTCTGGTTAATGCCAGTTCCCAGGAGGCTATCGCTTCCCTGCTGCAACACGAATTAGAACTCTAAAACGAGGAAAAATAATGGAACTGTATCTCGATACCGCCAACGTGGCAGAAGTAGAACGCCTTGCGCGCGTTTTCCCCCTTGCAGGCGTCACCACCAATCCGAGCATCATTGCCGCCAGCCGTGAGTCAATCTGGGAGGTGCTGCCGCGCCTGCAAAGCGCCATTGGTCCGAAAGGCAGGCTGTTCGCCCAGACAATGAGCCGCGACGCAGAAGGCATGGTGGCCGAAGCCAAACGCCTGAGCAATGCTATCCCGGATATCGTGGTGAAAATCCCGGTCACAGCCCAGGGGCTTATCGCCATTAAGGCGCTAAAAACAGCGGGCATCACTACGCTGGGTACCGCCGTGTACAGCGCCGCGCAAGGCCTGCTGGCCGCGCTGGCCGGGGCAAAATATGTCGCGCCATACGTAAACCGCGTGGATGCCCAGGGCGGGGACGGCATTCGCATGGTTCAGGAGCTGCAATCCCTGCTGGAACAGCATGCACCGGAGAGCAAGGTGCTGGCAGCCAGCTTCAAAACGCCACGCCAGGCGCTGGACTGCCTGCTCGCCGGATGTGAAGCAATCACGCTTCCCTTAGATGTAGCGCAACAAATGCTCGGCACGCCGGCGGTAGAGTCAGCAATAGAGAAGTTCGAGCAGGACTGGAAAAACGCGTTTGGTAACCTCAACCTCTAAGGGAGATATGTTATGGACCGTATCATTCAATCGCCGGGGAAATATATCCAGGGCGCTGATGTTCTCACCCGTCTCGGCGACTATCTGAAACCTCTGGCTACACGCTGGCTGGTTGTTGGCGATAAATTTGTGCTGGGTTTTGCCGAAGAGACCCTGCGCCAGAGTTTTAAAAATGCAGAGCTACATGCCGAAATCGCGCCGTTTGGCGGCGAATGTTCGCAGAATGAGATCGATCGTCTGAAAAAACTGGCCGACAGTGCGGACTGCATGGCGGTGCTGGGTATTGGCGGCGGTAAAACGCTGGATACCGCCAAAGCGCTGGCACATTTTATGGACGTGCCGGTCGCTATCGCCCCGACTATCGCCTCCACCGATGCCCCGTGCAGCGCCCTTTCTGTGATTTATACCGACAGCGGCGAATTCGAACGCTATCTGATGCTGCCGCATAACCCCAATATGGTGATTGTCGACACCAAAGTGGTGGCTGGTGCGCCGCCGCGTCTGCTGGCCGCCGGAATTGGCGATGCCCTTGCCACCTGGTTTGAAGCACGCGCCTGCTCGCGCAGCGGCGCGACCACCATGGCGGGCGGCAAGTGCACGCAGGCCGCGTTAGCGCTGGCCGAGCTGTGCTACAACACGCTGATTGAAGAGGGCGAGAAAGCGATGCTGGCCGCCGAGCAGCACGTAGTAACCCCGGCGCTGGAACGCATTATCGAAGCTAATACCTATCTGAGCGGCGTAGGGTTTGAAAGCGGCGGGCTGGCGGCAGCGCATGCCATTCACAACGGGATGACGGCAGTGCCGGATGCGCATCACTTCTACCACGGTGAAAAAGTGGCGTTTGGTACGCTGACGCAACTGGTGCTGGAAAACGCGCCGGTTGAGGAGATCGAAACCGTCGCGGCGCTTTGCCACAGCGTTGGATTGCCGATCACGCTGGCGCAGCTGAACATCAAAGAAGACATTCCGGCCAAAATGCGCCTTATTGCCGAAGCGTCTTGCGCTGAGGGAGAGACCATTCACAACATGCCGGGTGGCGTGTCGCCGGATCAGGTTTACGCGGCACTGCTGGTTGCCGACCAGTATGGACAGCGTTTCCTGCAGGAGTGGGAGTAACAAAAAAAGCCGGGTGCGCTACGCGTACCCGGCTCAATGGTTATTTCACGTCAAAACGGTCCAGATCCATCACCTTCGCCCACGCTGCAACGAAGTCGCGAACGAACTTCTCGTGAGCATCACTGCTGGCGTACACCTCTGCCAGCGCGCGAAGGACAGCGTTAGAGCCGAAGACCAGGTCAGCGCGAGTGGCAGTGTATTTCACTTCACCGCTGGTGCGATCGCTTCCGGCAAATAGCTCATTCGATTCATCGGTCGCCTTCCACTGGGTGTTCATATCCAGCAGGTTCACGAAGAAGTCATTGCTCAGCACGCCTTCGCGGTTGGTGAACACACCATTTTTACTGCCGTCAAAGTTTGCACCCAGTACGCGCAGGCCGCCAATCAGCACCGTCATTTCTGGTGCGGTTAACGTCAACTGCTGGGCTTTATCAATCAGCAGCGATTCGGTGGTGGAAACATCAACCTGCGCACGATAGTTACGGAAACCGTCAGCAATCGGTTCAAGCAGGTTAAACATATCGATATCCGTCTGATCCTGACGTGCATCCACACGGCCCGGCGTGAACGGTACGGTGACGTAAACGCCTGCCGCTTTCGCCGCCTGCTCAACGCCTACCACACCCGCGAGCACGATAATATCGGCCAGTGAGGCTTTATTGGTGGTGCGCTGAATAGCTTCCAGAGCAGGCAATGCACGTACGGCTGCGGCGTTAACATCCCAGTTGCGCTGAGGCGCAAGCGCCAGACGCGCACCGTTGGCACCGCCACGCTTGTCACCGCCGCGGAAGGTTGAGGCCGATGCCCATGCCACGGAAATCAGTTCGCTCACGGAGAGCCCGGATGCTGCAATTTCCGCCTTCAGGCTCTCAATGTCCTCTTTGGTCGGATTGAATACTGCCTCCGGCAGCGGATCCTGCCAGATCAGATCTTCTTTCGGCACTTCCGGGCCAAGATAACGCGATTTTGGCCCCATATCGCGGTGGGTCAGTTTGAACCACGCGCGGGCGAAGGCTTCGTTGAAAGCCTGCGGATCGTTCAGGAAGCGACGGGAAATTTTTTCGAATTCCGGATCAAAACGCAGCGTCAGGTCGGTAACCAGCATGGTGGGTTTGCGTTTTTTCGACGGGTCGAACGGGTCTGGCATGATCTCAGGCGCGTCCACGGCTTCAAACTGAATCGCACCGGCCGGGCTACGGGTTTGTACCCATTCGTATTTGAACAGGTTCTCGAAGAAGTAGTTGCTCCACTGGGTCGGGGTTTGTGACCAGATGACTTCCAGACCGGAAGTAATGGCGTCAGCGCCAATACCGGTACCGTGCGTGCTGGCCCAGCCCAGGCCCTGCGCTTCAATCGGAGACGCTTCCGGGTCTGTGCCAACATGTGTTGCTTCACCCGCGCCGTGGGTCTTGCCGAGCGTATGACCACCAGCGATCAGCGCCACGGTCTCTTCGTCGTTCATCCCCATGTTGCCGAAGGTTGCGCGGATGGCTGCCGCCGCGGACAGCGGTTCACCGCTGGCGTTTGGTCCTTCCGGGTTAACGTAGATCAGCCCCATTTCAGTGGCCGCCAGCGGACGTTTCGCCAGCGCTTCCGGGTCACGATGGGTCAGCCAGGCTTTTTCATCCCCCCAGTTAACGTCGAGATCCGGTTCCCAGACATCTTCACGCCCGGCACCAAAACCAAAGGTGCGGAAGCCGGAGTTTTCCAGCGCCACGTTACCCGCAAGAATAAACAGGTCAGCCCAGGAGATTTTTTGACCATATTTTTGCTTGATCGGCCACAGCAGACGGCGAGCTTTATCCAGACTGACGTTATCTGGCCAGGAGTTCAGCGGCGCAAAGCGCTGTTGACCGCGTCCGGCACCGCCGCGTCCGTCAACGGAGCGATAGGTTCCCGCACCGTGCCAGGCCATGCGAATAAACAGGCCCGCATAGCTGCCCCAGTCGGCAGGCCACCACGGTTGAGAGTCGGTTAAGAGTGCTTTGAGATCGCCCTTGAGGGCGGAGTAATCCAGCTTGCTAAATTCTTTGCGGTAGTCGAAGTCTTCTCCCAGAGGGTTCGAACGATTGGAATGTTGGTTAAGAAGATCGATGCGGAGTTGTTTTGGCCACCAGTCGCGGCTGCCTGTACCTGCCCCCGCGCTGTGATCGACGCCGCCCTGGTGGAACGGGCATTTGCCGACTGATGCCGCTTTATTGCTCTCGTCTGACGTGCTCATCGCTATGCTCCCTTTTACAGTGTTACCGTTACGATATACACCACTAGCAATAAGATATAGTTGAATTAATCCACAGATTCGATAGCTAATACCTTTTAACTTTTAGCCAGACTAAAAAGCCCTCCATTCAGGAGGGCTTGATGTTTATTACGCCGGGCGAACACCGAGCGTATGACAAATGGCGTAGCTCATTTCCGCGCGGTTCAGCGTGTAGAAGTGGAAATCTTTTACCCCTTCCCGACTTAAAATTTTCACCATGTCCATTGCGATATTGGCACCCACCAGCTTGCGCGTTTCCGGATCATCGTCCAGCCCTTCGTACATTTTGGACATCCACAGTGGAATACGTACGTTGGTCATATCGGCAAATTTCTTCGCCTGTTTGAAGTTAGAGACCGGCAGAATACCCGGGATGATTTCCACGTCGATACCCGCAGAAACGCAGCGGTCGCGGAAGCGCAGGTAGCTTTCCACATCAAAGAAGAACTGAGTAATGGCCCGGTTCGCACCGGCATCCACTTTACGCTTCAGGTTAAGGAGGTCGGCCTGAGCGCTTTTCGCTTCCGGATGCACTTCCGGGTACGCCGCCACGGAGATATCAAAATCGGCAACGTCTTTCAGCAGCGCGACCAGATCCGCCGCATACATTTCGGGCTTACCGCTACCCGGCGGCAGGTCGCCGCGCAGGGCGACGATATGACGAATCCCGTTATTCCAGTAATCCTGGGCGATAGCACGCAGCTCGTCACCGGTGGCGTCGATACAGGTCAGATGCGGCGCCGCTTCCAGACCGGTTCTGTCTTTAATGCCTTTAATAATGCTGTGCGTACGGTCACGCTCGCCGGAGTTCGCGCCGTAGGTCACGGAGACAAATTTCGGTTTCAGGCTGCTCAGGCGATCGATAGAGCTCCAGAGGGTTTGCTCCATTTCACTGGTGCGCGGCGGGAAAAATTCAAAAGAGACGTTAATCTGGCCGTTTACTTCGGCCAGGCTCTGATTCAGGGCTTCCCGCTGGTTGGCGTGAAAAAAGCTCATACCTTACCTCTATCTTTCGCGTGTCGTTGTTTGTTGTGTTGTGAACTTCTATACGTTTAGACGTCCAGATGTAAAAATGACGGAAAAGCGGAGTGACGTCAACAGAAATAATCAACAATAACGGTGAGGAATGCTCAGGGAAGATGAAGGAAATTCATGATGGGGTGAGTGCGGTTGGTTGCCCTCACCCTGGCCCTCTCCCACCGGGAGAGGGAACACGCGGGATTACAGCAACTTAGCGAGACGATTGATGTCCGACTGGATCGCCCCGGCGGTGACATCGCGCCCTGCACCCGGGCCACGGATCACCAGTGGGTTATCGCGGTACCAGCGGCTTTCGATTGCAAAGACGTTATCGCACGGCAGCAGCGCCGCCAGAGGATGTTCAGGACGCACCGCCTCAACCCCCACACGCGCTTTACCGTTGGCCTCGAAACGCGCCACATAGCGCAGCACCAGCCCCATCTCGTTTGCGGCTTCCAGACGTTGCAGCATCTGCTCGTTCAGTTCATCACCGTTTTCAAAGAAGTGATCAATGGATCCTTCCTCGCAGCCTGCCGGCACCAGCGACTCGACGCGAACAGCGCCGGGTTCAATGTCATAACCGGCTTCACGCGCCAGGATCACCAGCTTACGCATCACATCTTTACCGGAAAGATCGACGCGGGGATCGGGTTCGGTTAGCCCCTGCTGCCACGCCTGATCCACCAGGTCAGTGAACGGTACGGTGCCATCAAACTGCAGGAACAGCCAGGAGAGCGTACCGGAGAAAATACCGCTCAGCGCCAGAATGCTGTCGCCGCTTTCAATCAGATCGCGCACGGTATGGTTAACCGGCAGACCCGCGCCTACGGTGGCGTTATAGAGCCAGTGACGACCGGTTTTTTCGAACGCGTCGTGGATCTGACGGTACTTATCGGTGCTGCTTGCCCCCGCCAGTTTGTTCGCACTGATGACGTGGAAACCGTGGCTGGCGAAATCAAGATACTGATCGGCAAGCTGTTCGCTGGCAGTAACGTCCAGCACCACCAGATCGTCATACGGGTGCGCGCGCATCCACAGGAACAGCGACTCTTCGTCCTGTTCAACCGCTTCATCATTAAAGAAGGCAAGTGCGCGGCTGGCATCCAGCCCCTCGTAGTTCAACAGACTGCGGCGGCTGTCCACCACCCCGGCGAGGATAAATTCAAAGCCGGTACGTGCTGAGAGCGTGACCTGCTCGCGCGCGAACAGCTCCAGCCAGCGAGAACCGATGTTGCCTTTACCGAACAACACCAGGCCGATGCGTTTTTCCGCACGGAACAGAGAGGTATGCAGACCCTGAATCAGGCTCTCAGTTGGCCCTTTACGCAGGACGGCAACGAGGCTGATGCCCTCTTCCGACTGCCAGGTAAATTCAACCGGTTGCCCTTTCAGCTGTTGCCAGAAGCGGTGGCAGTGCAGTGGGTTACGGGTGACGCCCGCGCCCACCATCGCCACCAGCGCCAGCCCCTGACGCAGACGAAGCTCGCCCGGCAGGCCCGCTTCATCCAAAATTTTTAGCGCGCTGTCCGCCACTTCGGCGGTGTAGCAGAACTGCAGCAGTTGACGGTCGTTATGTACGCCAACCGCCAGCGGACGCACCTGAGCACGTTTGAGGATCGTGTCGATATCTTTATGCGCCAGTTTGAAGTCCTGGCCCGCCGGGACCTGGAACTCAATCAGGCAGATGTCGTCGTGGCTGGTGACAATACGCGCCCCCGTACCGGATGCCAGCACGCGTTCGATGCGCGTGGAGCCCTGATCCGGGGTGTAACTGCAGCGCAACTGCAAATCGATATCGCTGCCGGAAACCGGCTGCAGCGTACGCGCGTGCAGAACCGGCGCGGCCAGACGTGCCAGCTCGCTGGCTTCATCCAGGCGCAGCAGCGGCAGCAGGCAGGCGTCTTTCACCTTGCGTGGATCAGCGCTGTAAACACCGGCGACGTCACTCCAGATGGTGACGCGGGACACGCCCGCCAGGGCACCGATTTGCGTCGCCGAGTAGTCAGAGCCGTTACGCCCCAACAGCACGGTTTCCCCGGCATTGCTGCGGCTGATAAAGCCGGTCACCACAATGCGTTTACCCGGATGCTGTACCAGCAACTGTTGCAGCAGCGGGTAGGATAGACCTTCGTCCACCTGTGGCTGTGCGGCGCGTTCGGCACGCAGGAAATCACGCGCGTCGAGCCAGGCAGCCTCAACGCCCAGATGTTGCAGCACGGCGGCCATCAGGCGCGCAGACCACACTTCACCGTGCCCCACCACTTCGGCGTACACCGCATCGGTAATACCGCTGTCCAGCAGGGCGGCCAGACGCTCAAGGTCATGCGTAAAAGCGCTAATCAACCCATCCGCCACGTCTGCAGGCAGCAAACCGGCAATCAGCTCGCTCTGGTAACGGCGTAAGGACTGTTGCACCTGATGCGCAGAGAGGCGATCGGTCTGGCTCAATTTCAGCCAGCTAATCAGCTGGTTGGTGGTGCTGCCCGCCGCGGAGACAACCATCATGTCACCCGGCTGTGAATACTCTGTCATGATCCCTGCAACGCGCAGGTAACACTTCACATCAGCAAGACTACTACCACCAAACTTGTGCAGTTGACGACCCTTCGCCCCTGCCTGCGCTATCACACTCATGATTACCCCTTGGCTGCGACCCGGAAGCCATTTTCCAGATCGGCAATTAAATCTTCAGAATCTTCAATACCGGTTGAGATCCGCAGCAGCGTCTCAGAAATCCCGGCGGCGGCACGTGCCTCTGGTGCCATACCTGCGTGCGTCATGGTTGCGGCGTGGGAGATCAAACTTTCAACCCCACCTAACGATTCCGCCAGCGTAAACAATGACAGCCCGCTCAGGAAGCGACGCAGCGTTTGCTCATCAGCGTCCAGTTCAAAACTTAACATCGCGCCAAACCCTTTCTGCTGACGCGCGGCAATCTCGTGCCCCTGGTTTTCAGGCAGCGACGGGTGATAAAGCTTCTTCACCAGCGGCTGCGTTTTCAGGAAATCGACAATCGCCTGGGCATTGCGCTGCGCCACCTCCATACGCGGCGACAGCGTGCGAATCCCGCGTAACAGCAGATAGCTGTCGAAGGCCCCGGCGGTGACGCCAATGTTATTGGCCCACCATGCCAGTTCAGTGACAACGTCGGGATCTTTTGCAATCACCACGCCTGCGACGACATCAGAATGGCCATTCAGATATTTAGTGCATGAATGCAATACCAGATCTGCACCCAGCGCCAGTGGGTTCTGAAGGGCCGGACTGAGGAACGTATTATCCACTACACTTATCGCTCCCGCATCCCTTGTGAGCTGACAAATTTTCGCAATATCGACAACGCGCAACAATGGATTGCTTGGACTTTCCACCAGCACCAGCTTCGGCTTCTCTGCCAGCGCCTGTTTCAGCGCCTGTTCGTCATTTTGATCGACAAACAACACCCGGTAACAACCGCGTTTTGCCAGGCTATCAAACAGACGATAGCTGCCGCCGTAACAGTCGTGCGGCGCAACCAGCAGATCGCCCGGCTTCAGGAACACGGTAGTCACCAGATGAATGGCAGACATGCCGGTATTGGTTAATACTGCCCCTGCGCCACCTTCCAGTTCCGCCAGCGCGCGCTGGGTAACATCACGCGTAGGGTTGCCACGACGCGAGTAGTCATGCGCACGGGGTTCATTAAATCCGGTGAAATTATAGGTACTGGAAAGATGAATCGGCGGGACAACACAGCCGTACTGCTCGTCATCATTCAATCCGCTACGCACTGCGATGGTGGCCTGTTTACGCGTCATGGTGAAGGCTTCCTGGCTAATTAGGTGAAAAGTCAGGCACCAGAGTAAACATTGAAAGTATGGACGTCAATACATCTGGACATCTAAACTTCTTTGCGTATAGATTGAGCAATGCGCAAATAGCCGTTAAAATTATATGCTTTAGTGCACGCTGCAGCGGCAATATCCGTGCCACGGTATCGTCTCTACGGTAAACTACGCAGGTTTACGGTTCAAAACCGACGGTTACAGGTTTTGCACCTTTAGATTAATGACTGAGAGGATTAAAGGTATCTCATGGCTGAATGGAGCGGCGAATATATCAGCCCATACGCTGAGCACGGTAAGAAGAGTGAGCAAGTAAAGAAAATTACGGTTTCCATTCCTCTGAAGGTGTTGAAGATCCTCACCGATGAACGTACGCGTCGTCAGGTGAACAACCTGCGCCACGCAACCAACAGCGAACTGCTGTGCGAAGCGTTTCTGCATGCGTTTACCGGCCAACCGTTGCCGAACGATGACGACCTGCGCAAAGAGCGTAGCGACGAAATCCCGGAAGAGGCGAAGGTGATCATGCGTGAACTGGGTATCGACCCGGAGACGTGGGAATACTGATAAGCGGATACAAAAAAGGCACCTTGCGGTGCCTTTTTTTCGGGAAACTTATTTAGCGCCCGGGATGCTGAAACGCTTGTTGAAGCGGTCAACACGGCCACCGGTTGCAACGTCACGCTGCTTACCAGTGTAGAACGGGTGGCATTTGCCGCACACGTCCAGGTTCAGATCGTGACCCACGGTAGAGCGGATCTGGATAGAGTTACCGCAAGAGCAGTTTGCAGTAATCATTTCGTATTTCGGGTGAATATCTTTTTTCATGGGAGAACCTCAGTTAAGGCCGCGTCGCTCTTCCAGCCCTAACGCCAGACACCACGCGATGTTGAATGTAAGTTCTTTGGCGTAAAGTACACCAAAGGCGGCGAATCATACAGAATTTGACCAACGTATGCAAACTGATCCGCACGCCGCTTTCACTAATGTGTATACTAACGCGCCACTTTTCAAGTCAGGAAGATTCGATGCCCGTCGCTCACGTTGCCCTGCCCGTTCCGCTTCCACGCACGTTTGACTATCTGCTGCCCGACAGCATGAGCGTTAAAGCGGGCTGTCGCGTGACCGTGCCCTTTGGCAAACAGCAGCGCGTAGGGATCGTCGTCTCCGTCAGCGACAAGAGCGAATTGCCGCTTAACGAACTGAAATCGGTCGTTGAGGTGCTCGACAGCGAGCCCGTTTACTCCACCAGCACCTGGCGACTGCTACTATGGGCGGCGGATTATTATCATCATCCGATTGGCGATGTTCTGTTCCACGCTTTACCGATTATGCTGCGCCAGGGCAAACGCGCCAGCCACGCGCCAATGTGGTACTGGTTTGCGACCGAACAGGGCCAGGCGGTGGACATTAACAGCCTGAAGCGCTCCCAGAAACAACAGCAGGCGCTGGCCGCCCTGCGTCAGGGGAAAATCTGGCGCCATCAGGTCGATGAGCTGGAAGTCAGCGAAACCGCGCTCCAGGCACTACGAAAAAAAGGGCTGAGCGAACTGGCAAGCGAGGCTCCGGCCCTGTATGACTGGCGGGAGCGATTTTCCGTCTCGGGCGATCGCCTGCGCCTGAACACCGAGCAGGCCACCGCCGTGGGGGCGATCCACAGTGCCTCCGGCCATTTCTCCGCCTGGCTACTGGCCGGGGTCACCGGTTCCGGCAAGACAGAAGTCTATCTCAGTGTGCTGGAAAACGTGCTCGCGCAGGGCAAACAGGCGCTGGTGATGGTGCCGGAAATTGGCCTGACGCCGCAAACCATCGCCCGCTTTCGCGAGCGGTTTAATGCGCCGGTTGAGGTGCTGCACTCTGGCCTGAATGACAGCGAACGCCTCAGCGCCTGGCTGAAAGCGAAAAACGGCGAAGCGGCGATCGTGATTGGCACCCGTTCATCACTGTTTACACCGTTCAAAAATCTTGGCGTCATCGTCATTGATGAAGAACACGACAGCTCTTATAAGCAGCAGGAAGGCTGGCGGTATCACGCCCGCGATCTGGCCGTCTATCGCGCGCACAGCGAGCAAATCCCCATTATTCTGGGCTCTGCTACCCCGGCGCTCGAAACGCTGCATAACGTTCGTCAGCGTAAATACCATATGCTGCGCCTGACGCGTCGCGCGGGGAATGCGCGTCCGGCCATTCAACACGTGCTGGACCTGAAAGGTCAGCAGGTGCAGGCGGGGTTAGCACCTGCCCTTATCACCCGGATGCGTCAGCATTTGCAGGCGGGCAATCAGGTTATTTTGTTCCTCAACAGACGCGGCTTTGCCCCGGCACTGCTGTGTCACGACTGCGGCTGGATCGCAGAATGCCCGCGTTGCGACCACTACTACACCTTCCATCAGGCCCAGCGCCATTTGCGCTGCCACCACTGCGACAGCCAGCGCCCGGTGCCGCGTCAGTGTCCATCATGCGGGTCAACGCACATCGTGCCGGTCGGTCTGGGCACTGAACAGCTGGAACAGGCCCTGGAGCCGTTCTTCCCGGATGTGCCCATTTCCCGAATCGACAGGGACACCACCAGCCGTAAAGGGGCGCTGGAACAGCAGCTGGCAGAAGTGCATCGCGGTGGCGCGCGCATCCTGATTGGCACCCAGATGCTGGCTAAAGGTCATCACTTCCCGGACGTGACGCTGGTTGCCCTGCTGGATGTCGATGGCGCACTGTTCTCTGCCGATTTCCGCTCAGCCGAGCGTTTTGCCCAGCTTTATACCCAGGTGGCCGGACGCGCGGGACGCGCCGGGAAACAGGGCGAAGTGGTACTGCAAACGCACCATCCTGAGCATCCGTTGCTGCAAACCCTGCTGCACAAAGGCTATGACGCGTTTGCCGAGCAGGCGCTGGCTGAACGCCAGACCATGCAGCTTCCCCCGTGGACCAGCCACGTGATCATCCGCGCGGAAGATCATAACAACCAGCAGGCACCGCTTTTCCTGCAGCAGTTGAGAAACCTTCTGCAGGCCAGCCCGCTGGTTGATAATCAACTGTGGATTTTAGGGCCGGTTCCGGCGCTGGCCCCCAAGCGCGGCGGACGTTTTCGCTGGCAGATTTTGCTGCAACACCCTTCGCGCATCCGTTTACAGCACATCGTCAGCGGCACGCTGGCCTTGATCAACACCCTGCCAGAAGCGCGCAAAGTGAAGTGGGTGCTTGACGTTGATCCCATCGAAGGCTGAAGCCGGATCGAAAAATTTAACGTCCCTCACACTTTTTATGAAAATTCTGTAACCGATTCCATTAACTATCTGTAAAAATGGTGGCGTCAGAAGTTCGGTGTTCAGGCGAGGAGAAGACGTTGAAGTCCAGGAAAGAGGTTGCCACGGCGACCATGAAAGACGTTGCCCAGAAAGCACAAGTCTCTACGGCAACCGTGTCCCGCGCATTAATGAACCCGGATAAAGTCTCTCAGGCGACCCGCAACCGGGTAGAACAGGCCGCGCTGGAAGTGGGGTATTTCCCACAGGCGATGGGGCGTAACGTTAAACGTAATGAGTCGCGGACCATCCTGGTGATTGTACCGGACATCTGCGATCCCTTCTTCAGCGAAATTATTCGCGGCATCGAAGTGACCGCTGCGGAGCAAGGGTATCTGGTGCTCATTGGCGACTGCGCGCACCAGAATCAGCAGGAAAAAACCTTTATCGACCTCATTATCACCAAGCAGATCGACGGCATGCTGCTGCTTGGTTCGCGCCTGCCGTTTGATGCCAGCATTGAAGAGCAGCGCAATTTACCGCCGATGGTGATGGCCAACGAGTTTGCGCCGGAGCTGGAACTGCCAACGGTGCATATTGATAACCTGACCGCCGCGTTCAACGCCGTTAACTACCTGCAGGAGCTGGGGCATAAACGGATTGGCTGCATTGCCGGGCCAGAAGAGATGCCGCTGTGTCACTATCGCCTGCAGGGCTATGTTCAGGCGCTTCGCCGAACCGGCGTGACGGTTGATCCGCACTACATTGCGCGCGGTAATTTTTCCTTCGAAGCCGGTGGTCAGGCGCTGGAAAAACTACTGGCATTGCCTGAGCCGCCTACCGCAGTGTTCTGCCACAGCGACGTGATGGCGCTGGGGGCATTATCGTATGCGAAACGCCGCGGCCTGCGCATACCGAAAGATTTGTCGATTATCGGTTTCGATAATATTTCGCTTTCAGAATTTTGCGATCCCCCGCTCTCAACCGTTTCGCAGCCACGCTACGACATTGGCCGTGAAGCGATGCTTCTTTTGCTCGATCAGTTGCAGGGTCAAACAGTTAGCAGCGGATCGAGGTTGCTGGACTGCGAACTGATTATTCGTGGTTCTACCCAGGCATTGACTTAAAGTAAATGTCTTTAGGACACCCTTATCTGGTCAAAGCCCCGCCGCTTAAGTAACATGGCGGACTGACGAACGAATAAATACAGCGAAACGATAGTGGCACAACGAGATTATGTACGTCGCGGCCAGCCGGCACCTTCGCGACGCAAAAAGAGTAGCGCAAAGAAAAAGCAACGTAACCTGCCTGCTGTCTCGCCAGCAATGGTCGCTATTGCTGCGGCGGTACTGGTGGCCTTCATCGGCGGCCTGTACTTTATCACGCACCATAAAAAAGAAGAGGCTGAGGCCCTTCAGGGCAACAAAGTGGTTGGAAATGGTCTGCCACCGAAGCCTGAAGAGCGCTGGCGCTATATTAAAGAGCTGGAAAGCCGTCAGCCTGGCGTGCGTGCGCCGACCGAGCCATCCGCCGGTGGCGAGGTGAAAAATGCCGATCAGCTAACGGACGAACAGCGTCAGTTGCTGGCACAGATGCAGGCCGATATGCGCCAGCAGCCTACGCAGCTGAATGAAGTGCCGTGGAATGAACAAACGCCGGCGCAGCGTCAGCAAACGCTGCAACTGCAGCGCCAGCGTCAGGCACAGATTCAGCAGCAACAACAGCAGCAGCAGTGGACGCAAAACCAGCCGGTACAGCAGCCTAAAGCGCAGCCGCGCGTGACGGAACAGCCGAACCAGCAGCCGCAGACGCGAACGGCGCAGTCTCAGCCTGCTCAGCAGCCAAAGGCCCAGACGCAGAAGCAAACGGCTCAACCGTATCAGGATCTGCTGCAAACGCCTGCGCATACCACCGCGCAGCAGCCGAAAACACAGCAGGCCGCGCCGGTCACCAAAGAGACCGAGGCACCGAAGCAGACGGCTGAGAAGAAAGACGAACGCCGCTGGATGGTGCAGTGCGGCTCGTTCAAAGGTGCCGAGCAGGCCGAAACGGTCCGTGCTCAGCTGGCATTTGAAGGATTTGACTCGCGCATTACCACCAATAACGGCTGGAATCGCGTGGTGATTGGCCCGGTCAAAGGCAAAGAAAATGCCGATGGCACCATTTCTCGTTTGAAAGTCGCTGGTCACACAAACTGCATCCGACTTGCTTCCGGGGGTTGAAACCCCCAAATTCCCCCCCATCTATCTTTCTATTCAGCCCTGAGCACAGGCTCAGGGCTTCTGTTTCCCGATTCTGTAACCAGGGGGTCTGCTCGTGACAACAATAGTAAGTGTACGCCGTAACGGCCACGTGGTAATCGCCGGTGATGGCCAGGCCACGCTGGGTAATACCGTAATGAAAGGCAACGTGAAAAAAGTCCGTCGTTTATACAACGACAAAGTGATCGCCGGTTTTGCAGGCGGCACGGCTGATGCTTTCACGCTGTTTGAACTGTTTGAACGTAAACTGGAAATGCACCAGGGTCATCTGGTGAAAGCCGCCGTTGAGCTGGCGAAAGACTGGCGAACCGACCGCATGCTGCGCAAACTCGAAGCGCTGCTGGCCGTGGCCGATGAAACCGCATCGCTGATCATCACCGGTAACGGTGACGTCATTCAGCCAGAAAACGACCTGATTGCCATCGGCTCTGGCGGCCCTTATGCCCAGGCTGCGGCTCGCGCACTGTTGGAGAATACCGACATGAATGCGCGTGATATCGCTGTGAAGGCGTTGGATATTGCGGGTGATATCTGCATCTATACCAACCACAACCACACCATCGAAGAATTGACCTCTAAAGCGTAAGGATCTCCCATGTCTGAAATGACCCCACGCGAAATTGTCAGCGAACTGGACAAACATATTATCGGCCAGGATAACGCCAAGCGTTCCGTGGCTATTGCTCTGCGTAACCGCTGGCGCCGCATGCAGCTCGACGAAGAGCTGCGCCATGAAGTGACGCCAAAAAACATTCTGATGATCGGCCCAACCGGTGTCGGTAAAACCGAAATCGCGCGCCGTCTGGCGAAACTGGCTAACGCGCCGTTCATCAAAGTTGAAGCCACTAAATTCACCGAAGTGGGCTATGTAGGTAAAGAAGTTGACTCTATCATCCGCGATCTGACCGACTCGGCAATCAAGATGGTTCGCGTTCAGGCGATCGAGAAAAACCGCTATCGCGCGGAAGAGATGGCTGAAGAGCGCATTCTTGACGTGCTGATCCCGCCGGCGAAAAACAACTGGGGCCAGGCTGAACAGCAGGCTGAACCGTCTGCGGCACGTCAGGCATTCCGCAAAAAGCTGCGCGAAGGCCAGCTGGATGACAAAGAGATTGAGATCGATCTCGCCGCCGCGCCAATGGGTGTGGAAATCATGGCACCTCCTGGCATGGAGGAGATGACCAGCCAGCTGCAGTCCATGTTCCAGAACCTGGGCGGTCAGAAACAGAAAGCGCGTAAGCTGAAAATCAAAGATGCGATGAAGCTGCTGATTGAAGAAGAAGCAGCAAAGCTGGTGAACCCGGAAGAGCTGAAGCAGGATGCGATCGACGCGGTTGAGCAGCACGGTATCGTGTTTATCGACGAAATCGATAAGATCTGTAAGCGCGGTAACGCGTCCGGCCCGGACGTCTCCCGTGAAGGCGTGCAGCGCGACCTGCTGCCGCTGGTAGAAGGTTGCACCGTCTCCACCAAGCACGGCATGGTTAAAACGGACCACATCCTGTTTATCGCGTCCGGTGCGTTCCAGATTGCCAGCCCGTCTGACCTGATCCCGGAACTGCAGGGTCGTCTGCCTATCCGTGTTGAGCTGCAGGCGCTGACCACTGAAGATTTCGAACGTATCCTGACCGAGCCAAACGCGTCTGTGACCGTACAGTACAAAGCGCTGATGGCGACCGAAGGCGTGAACATTGAGTTCACCGAAGACGGTATCAAACGCATCGCCCAGGCGGCCTGGCAGGTCAACGAAACCACCGAGAACATCGGTGCGCGTCGTCTGCACACGGTGCTGGAACGCCTGATGGAAGATATCTCTTATGATGCGAGCGACCTGAACGGTCAAACCATTACTATTGACGCAGAATATGTGGGTAAACACCTGGATGCGTTAGTGGCAGATGAAGATCTGAGCCGTTTTATCCTATAATCGCGGTTACTGCATTCTCATCACATTTAATGGGGGCTAATGCCCCCATTTTTTTGGCTTAATAACTATGACTGATATCAGCCGTACTCAGGCGTGGCTCGAAAGTCTGCGCCCTAAAACCCTTCCTCTGGCCTTTGCCGCGATTATCGTCGGTACCGTCCTTGCGTGGTGGCAGGGGTATTTCAATCCGCTGGTTGCCGTGCTGGCGCTGGTCACCGCCGGTTTGTTGCAGATCCTCTCTAATCTCGCCAACGACTACGGCGATGCGGTTAAAGGTAGTGATAAGCCTGACCGTATCGGCCCTCTGCGCGGGATGCAGAAAGGGGTGATTACGCAGGCACAGATGAAGCGCGCGTTGATTATCACCGTGGTACTGATTTGTTTATCCGGCCTGGCGCTGGTGACGGTCGCCTCGAAAACCACCAGTGATTTCATTGGTTTTCTGGTGCTGGGCCTGCTCGCTATTATCGCCGCCATTACCTATACCGTCGGCACGCGCCCTTACGGTTATATCGGCCTGGGTGATATCTCCGTGCTGGTATTTTTTGGCTGGCTGAGCGTGATGGGCAGCTGGTACTTACAGGCGCATACGCTTATCCCTGCCCTGTTCCTGCCCGCCACCGCCTGCGGTCTGCTGGCAACGGCGGTACTTAATATCAACAACCTGCGCGATATCGACAGCGACCGTGAGAACGGCAAAAACACGCTGGCCGTGCGTCTGGGGCCGGTTAACGCGCGTCGCTATCATGCCTGCCTGCTGATGGGCGCCCTGCTCTGCTTCGCACTGTTCAACCTGATCTCGCTGCATAGTCTCTGGGGCTGGCTGTTTGTGCTCGCCGCGCCGCTGCTGATTAAACAGGCCCGCTTTGTGATGCGTGAGCTTAGCCCGGCAGCCATGCCACCGATGCTTGAGCGCACGGTAAAAGGCGCATTGCTCACTAACCTGTTGTTCGTGATAGGGATTGTGCTGAGCCAGACGCTGAGTTAACTGACAAATATCAATTAACAATTGATGATTTTGCCAACAACGCATTTCGCACGATATACTGAACACATTCGCAGCAACAGAGCGTTAAACCTATGAAATACGATACCTCCGAGCTTTGTGACATCTACCAGGAAGATGTCAACGTCGTTGAACCGCTGTTCTCCAACTTTGGTGGACGGTCTTCGTTTGGCGGACAAATCATCACGGTGAAATGTTTCGAGGATAACGGGTTGCTGTACGATCTGCTCGAACAGAACGGTCGTGGTCGCGTGCTGCTGGTTGATGGCGGCGGCTCCGTACGTCGTGCATTGATTGACGCAGAACTGGCCGGAATTGCCGTGCAAAACGAATGGGAAGGCATTGTGGTCTACGGTTCAGTACGCCAGGTGGACGATCTCGAAGACCTCGATATCGGCATTCAGGCGATTGCCGCCATTCCGGTTGGCGCCGCAGGTGAAGGCATTGGCGAAAGCGATATCCGCGTCAATTTCGGCGGCGTGACCTTCTTCTCCGGCGACCATCTCTATGCCGATAACACCGGCATTATCCTCTCCGAAGATCCGCTGGATATTGAGTAGTAAACAGTAAGCGAGCGCCATAAAAAAACCGCCAACAGCAATGTGGCGGTTTTTTTGTCCCTCGGGATTCGCGGTCCGTTGGGAAGGCTTGCAGGCTAACACCAAGGATCTTCATCATACTCGCGTCCAAACCTTGGGCAACCCCTCAGAAGCTTTATAAAATCCTAATTGTTTATGAATACCTTAACACCACGGTTGCTGCTTATTATGATGCAGCGTCCCTTTCCGCCATCTCGCAAATGGGCATCGGTCCAGGGAAAGGTGTATTCACAACCGTAAAACAGGCTAATACCAGGGCTTGTGTCCACCGACTTATCACCGGTGGTGAACGGTGGAGCGGTTAGCTGCAGGGACCGCATAATGAAACGCTATTTATGTATCGCGTTCATTGTCGCCAGCGTACTCGTTGTGAAGAGTGATGAACCCAATGTGTTCTTTGCTTTTGCTACGACAGCGCAGGACAAGTAGCGTTAAGGCCGCCTTGGGCGGCCTTTTTTATGGTTATTACCCATTCGCGATAACCATAAAAAAGCCGGGTGGCGGCTTCGCCTTACCCGGCCTACTCAGTTCAATCCCAGGGGAATTAAACCTCTTCCATACGCCCCAGCAGCGCCTGCAGACGTTCCTGCCAGCCGTTCTGCTGTTCACGCAGCTGGTTGTTTTCGCGCTCCAGTTCTTCACGGCCGTGCTGAGCTGTCTGCACTTCTTGCGCCAGGCTGTTGTTCTTTTCTTTCAGCTCTTCAATTTCCATCTGCAGCAGCGTGATGGTGTCAATCGCCTGCTGTACTTTCGATTCCAGTTTCTCAAACACTTCTAAAGACATGATCCTACCTCTCCTGAATTGCAAGGCGACGCTTTAACGTAAACGCGCACAACATCTATGCCGATTGTATGAAGCCCCGTCGCCCCTGTCCAGCGACACACCGCGCAGATCGCGGTTTGCAACACTTTTCGGCCTCGTCCTGGTGCGTTCGCGGCAATTACCCCTAAGTTGTTAACTCATTAGTTAATGAAATGATTCAGCTCACAGTCTCGCGTTGATGCAAAAATGCGCTTTATGGCGCGTAAACGCTCATTTTATTGACGCAGACCACACATTTTGATTTCGATATTTCTCGTTTTTGCTCGTTAACGATAAATTAACACTATGTCTACAGGACATCATGGCTGTCACGGGCGGCCATGCTAACAATAAACATCAATCTCTTCAGGATTCCGATTATGAGTCAGACATCAACCTTAAAAGGCCAGTGCATTGCCGAGTTCCTTGGTACCGGGTTGTTGATATTCTTCGGAGTGGGCTGTGTTGCTGCACTGAAAGTGGCGGGTGCCAGTTTTGGTCAGTGGGAAATCAGTATTATCTGGGGTCTGGGTGTGGCGATGGCCATCTACCTGACTGCAGGGGTTTCTGGCGCACATCTTAACCCGGCGGTGACCATCGCACTGTGGCTGTTCGCGTGCTTCGACGGACGCAAAGTTGTTCCTTTCATTATTTCTCAATTTGCCGGCGCGTTTTGCGCAGCGGCGTTAGTTTACGGGCTTTATTACAATCTTTTCATCGACTTCGAACAGACGCATCATATGGTGCGCGGCAGCGTCGAAAGTCTGGATCTGGCAGGTATCTTCTCTACATATCCAAACCCGCATATCAATTTTGTGCAGGCGTTCGCAGTTGAAATGGTGATTACCGCTATTCTGATGGGCGTTATCCTGGCGCTGACCGACGACGGAAACGGCATTCCGCGCGGCCCGCTGGCACCTCTGCTGATTGGCCTGCTGATTGCGGTGATCGGCGCATCCATGGGCCCGCTGACCGGCTTCGCGATGAACCCGGCGCGTGATATCGGACCAAAAGCGTTCGCCTTTATCGCAGGCTGGGGCGACGTGGCCTTCACCGGTGGCAAAGACATTCCTTACTTCCTGGTTCCGCTGTTTGCGCCGGTTGTCGGGGCTGCGCTGGGTGCGTTTAGCTATCGCAAATTAATTGGTCGCCACTTACCGTGCGACACCTGTGTGGACGAGGAGAAAGAGACGACTTCTACCGCACAACAAAAAGCTTCGCTGTAATCTGACTACGGGACTTACACCATGACCGAAAAAAAATATATCGTTGCGCTCGACCAGGGCACCACCAGCTCCCGCGCTGTCGTAATGGATCATGACGCGAACATTGTCAGCGTGTCACAGCGTGAATTTGAGCAAATCTATCCTCGTCCAGGCTGGGTAGAGCACGACCCGATGGAGATCTGGGCATCGCAAAGCTCCACGCTGGTCGAAGTGCTGGCGAAAGCCGATATCAGTTCTGACGAAATAGCCGCGATTGGTATTACCAACCAGCGTGAAACGACAATCGTCTGGGAACGTGAAACCGGCAAGCCAATTTATAACGCCATCGTCTGGCAGTGTCGTCGTACGTCAGAGATTTGCGAACAGCTGAAGCGCGACGGTATGGAAGAGTACGTCCGCAGCGCCACGGGCCTGGTGGTCGACCCGTATTTCTCGGGTACCAAAGTGAAGTGGATCCTTGACCACGTGGAAGGTTCACGTGAGCGTGCAAAACGCGGCGAACTGCTGTTCGGTACCGTCGATACCTGGCTTATCTGGAAGATGACCCAGGGTCGCGTTCACGTCACGGACTACACCAACGCCTCGCGTACCATGCTGTTCAACATCAACACGCTGGAGTGGGATAACAAGATGCTGGACGCGCTGGATATTCCACGCGCTATGCTGCCAGAAGTACGTAAATCTTCTGAAGTGTACGGTCAGACCAACATCGGTGGTAAAGGCGGCACGCGTATTCCTATCGCCGGTATCGCCGGTGACCAGCAGGCGGCGCTGTTCGGCCAGCTGTGCGTTAAAGAAGGGATGGCGAAAAACACCTACGGTACCGGCTGCTTTATGCTGATGAACACCGGCGAGAAAGCGGTGAAATCAGAAAACGGTCTGCTGACCACCATCGCCTGCGGCCCACGCGGTGAAGTGAACTATGCGCTGGAAGGTGCGGTGTTCATGGCGGGTGCATCCATCCAGTGGCTGCGCGACGAGATGAAGCTTATCAGCGATGCGTTCGACTCCGAGTACTTCGCCACCAAAGTGAAGGATACCAACGGCGTGTACGTGGTACCTGCGTTTACCGGTCTGGGCGCACCGTACTGGGATCCGTATGCACGCGGCGCGATTTTCGGCCTGACGCGTGGTGTGAATGCTAACCACATTATTCGCGCTACCCTGGAATCTATCGCCTACCAGACGCGCGACGTACTGGAAGCGATGCAGGCTGACTCCGGCATCCGTCTGCACGCTCTGCGCGTGGACGGCGGTGCGGTCGCGAACAACTTCCTGATGCAGTTCCAGTCCGACATTCTGGGCACCCGCGTGGAACGCCCGGAAGTGCGCGAAGTGACCGCGCTGGGTGCGGCGTACCTTGCGGGTCTGGCGGTCGGCTTCTGGCAGAATCTGGACGAGCTGCAGGAAAAAGCGGTTATCGAACGTGAATTCCGCCCTGGCATCGAAACCACCGAGCGTAACTACCGCTACAGCGGCTGGAAGAAAGCGGTGAAACGCGCCCTGGCGTGGGAAGAGCACGAAGAGTAATCATACATTCCCTCTCCCCCGGGGAGAGGGTCAGGGTGAGGGGCTCCGGCTGCACCGGTCCCCTCGCCTCGCCCCACTCTGTGATAAACTTCGTGCAATTCCTTTTGATTGCACGAGTACCTCATGAAACGTGAACTTGCTATCGAGTTTTCCCGCGTTACCGAAGCCGCTGCCCTGGCAGGCTATAAATGGCTTGGCCGTGGCGACAAAAATACCGCCGACGGTGCGGCTGTCCATGCCATGCGCATTGTCCTCAATCAGGTCAATATTGACGGCACTATTGTGATCGGCGAAGGCGAGATCGACGAAGCGCCAATGCTCTACATCGGTGAAAAAGTGGGTACCGGCAAAGGCGATGCCGTGGATATCGCCGTCGACCCGATCGAAGGCACACGCATGACGGCGATGGGTCAGGCCAACGCGCTGGCCGTTCTGGCCGTGGGTGATAAAGGCTGCTTCCTCAACGCACCGGATATGTACATGGAAAAGCTGATTGTCGGTCCAGGCGCGAAAGGCGCCATCGACCTCAGCCTGCCGCTGGAAGAGAACCTGCGTAACGTCGCCAGCGCGCTGAACAAGCCGCTGAGCGAACTCACCGTCACCATTCTGGCGAAACCACGTCACGACGCTACCATCGCGCAGATGCAAAAGCTGGGTGTACGCGTGTTTGCCATCCCGGATGGCGACGTGGCGGCCTCCATTCTGACCTGCATGCCAGACAGTGAAGTGGATGTCCTGTACGGTATTGGCGGCGCGCCGGAAGGCGTGGTCTCTGCTGCGGTGATCCGCGCGCTGGATGGCGACATGCAGGCCCGCCTGTTGCCCCGTCATGAGGTCAAAGGCGACAACGAAGAGAATCGCCGCATTGGCGAAGATGAGCTGGCGCGCTGTGAGGCAATGGGTATCGAAGCCAATAAAGTCCTCGCACTTCACGAAATGGCCCGCAGCGACAACGTTGTTTTCTCCGCGACCGGCATCACCAAAGGCGATCTGCTGGATGGCATCACCCGCAAAGGCAACATGGCGACCACGGAAACGCTGCTGATCCGCGGTAAATCGCGCACTATTCGTCGCATTCAGTCAATTCACTATCTCGATCGTAAAGACCCGGACGTACAGACGCACATTCTGTAAAACCGTTTGATCGATAGAGCTTTCCGGCCCGAATGGGCTGGATATCTTCATCACAAATACGGAAGATAGATCCGAGAAACAGCACAGGAGAAGATCATGGCGGACTGGGTAACAGGTAAAGTCACTAAGATACAATTCTGGACCGATGCGCTATTTAGTCTCACCGTGCACGCCCCCATCCATCCGTTTACGGCCGGACAGTTTGCCAAACTGGGGCTGGATATCGACGGCGAACGCGTGCAACGCGCTTACTCGTACGTCAACGCGCCCGATAATCCGGATCTCGAGTTCTATCTGGTTACCGTCCCGGACGGCAAACTCAGCCCGCGCCTGGCGGCGCTTAAACCCGGTGATGATGTCCAGATTGTGAGTGACGCAGCAGGTTTCTTCGTGCTGGACGAAATTCCGGACTGCGAAACCCTGTGGATGCTGGCAACCGGTACGGCCATCGGCCCCTATCTCTCCATTCTGCAGTACGGCAAAGACCTGGAGCGGTTTAAAAACATCGTGCTGGTGCATGCCGCGCGTTACGCCGCAGACTTAAGCTATCTGCCGCAAATGCAGGAGCTGGAGCGGCAGTATGCCGGAAAGCTGAAAATCCAGACCGTGGTAAGCCGCGAAACGGCAGCAGGTTCGCTGACCGGCCGCGTGCCGGCATTAATTGAGAGTGGAGCCCTGGAAGAGGCCGTTGGCTTGCCGATGCGTGCCGAAACCAGCCACGTGATGCTGTGTGGTAACCCGCAGATGGTACGGGACACTCAGCAGCTTCTGAAAGATACCCGGCAGATGACGAAACACCTTCGCCGCCGACCGGGTCATATGACCGCCGAACACTACTGGTGATCAGCGGTATTTCACCTCAAGAGTGTCTTTACCGTATTTGTTTTCGCTCTGGGTGCCGATGAACGCACCCAGATCGATAACCATCATCACAAAGATAATGGTCGGTAGCAGTCTGCCCACCACCCAGGGGAGGATGGACGGAAGTATTGACCAGTTCCCGGCGACCAGCATCCACGCCAGAATAATCAGAAAAGCCCATGCACCGGAACGACCGCGATCGTGCAGGCGTTTCACCACCACGGCCGCGGTTGGCCACAGTAAACAAACCAGCGCAAACGCCGCGGTTTGCGTGCTCAGCCATGCGTTATAGGCCATAAAAAACAGAAGCAGCATGGCGATAATCCACGTCGCCATCCAGATCCAGAAATCACGGCGTCCAATACGCCCTTTGAATGAAAACAACCACTGCTGTATGGTCATGTAAGGTTCCTTATTATCATATCGTGCGCATTTTACCCTGGAGTTGTGACCTTTTGACAAGCCGACCAGATATCGATTTAATCATGAGCACTTACGGCCAGGGACAATGTTGATGAAAAATTCGGCACACCTTCTTTTCCTGTGTTTCGCGATGCTGAGCGCCGGTCTCCCCCTGCACGCCGCCGAACCCCCTGCTCCGACAACCGCGCCCTACCTTCTGGCGGGTGCGCCATCGTTCGATCAGTCCATCAGTCAGTTTCGTGAAACGTTTAACAAAACCAATCCAACGCTGCCGCTGGATGAATTTCGCGCCATTGATGGCGCACGCGATACTCCAAACCTGACCCGTGCCGCCAGCAAGATTAACGAAAACTTGTACGCTTCCACTGCGCTGGAGCGCGGTACGCTAAAAATCAAAAGTATGCAGATCACCTGGCTGCCGATTCAGGGGCCAGAGCAGAAAGCCGCGAAGGCGAAGGCGCTGGAGTACATGAGCGCGGTGCTGCAGGCGTTTACGCCCGCACTGACAAAAAAACAGAGCCAACAAAAGCTGCAAAAACTGCTGGTTGCGGGTAAAAACAAGCGCTATTACACCGAAACCGAAGGCGCGGTGCGCTATGTAGTGGCCGATAACGGCGAAAAAGGCCTGACCTTCGCTGTTGAACCGATTAAGCTGGCACTATCTGACACACTCGGAGGGGCGAATTAATGACAAAAAGCAAAGCCTTTCGAGGGAAAATCTCTATACTGATTCACAGACCATGCTGCCCGTCAGGGTGGCCATATTCCTTAATTCGCTTATTTAGCGTGGAGAATTGAAATGCGACATCCTTTAGTGATGGGTAACTGGAAACTGAACGGCAGCCGCCACATGGTAAACGAACTGGTTGCGAACCTGCGTAAAGAGCTGGCTGGCGTGACTGGCTGCGCGGTTGCTATCGCTCCGCCGGATATGTACCTGGATCTGGCTAAACGTGCCGCTGACGGCAGCCACATCATTCTGGGCGCACAGAACGTTGACGTTAACCTGTCTGGCGCATTCACCGGTGAAACCTCCGCTGAAATGCTGAAAGATATCGGCGCCAAATACATCATCATCGGCCACTCTGAGCGTCGCACCTACCACAAAGAATCCGACGAGTTCATCGCGAAGAAATTTGCGGTGCTGAAAGAGCAGGGTCTGATCCCGGTTCTGTGCATCGGTGAAACCGAAGCAGAAAACGAAGCAGGCAAAACGGAAGAAGTGTGCGCACGTCAGATCGACGCTGTGCTGAAAACGCAGGGCGCGGCAGCATTCGAAGGCGCGGTTATCGCCTACGAGCCAGTCTGGGCGATCGGTACCGGCAAATCTGCAACCCCAGCGCAGGCTCAGGCGGTTCACAAATTCATCCGTGACCACATTGCGAAAGCCGACGCGAAAGTGGCAGAGCAGGTCATCATCCAGTACGGCGGTTCCGTAAATGCCTCTAACGCGGCAGAACTGTTCACCCAGCCAGACATCGATGGCGCGCTGGTTGGCGGTGCATCCCTGAAAGCTGACGCTTTCGCGGTGATCGTTAAAGCGGCAGAAGCGGCTAAACAGGCGTAATGCTGTTGTGGCGGGTGGCGCTTGCGCTTACCCGCCCTACAAAATCGCTACAAACGACCTAAAACGCTAAACCACAGATAATCCAGCGGCAGCAGCACCAGATACGTGGCAATTGCCAGCGCCAGACAGAGCACCATCCCCGCCCTTGCAGACACCTTTCCTAAGCCCATCGCCACCACTATCGGCGACGCCTGATACGGCAGCAGCGGCGTGGAATAGCCCAGCACCTGAATCATGATGACAGACAATAGCGGAAAGCCCGTCGCCTCTGAAAAATTCTGCGCCAGCGTGGTGTAGAGCGCCGGAACACCGTTAGCCGTCATAATAAAGTTCAGTGCCGTGGTGATCCCGGTCAGCGCCAGGAAACTGGTGAACGGTCTGTCGGCGTCCAGCGGCATTATCTTCAGCAACGCCTCCCCCACCGCCGGGCCGATACCGGTTTGCGTCACCACAATGGCCAAACCGAGGATGCCTGCCACATAAATACAGGTGCGCATATTCACCCCCGCCGAGAACTCTTCTCCGGTGATAAAACCTACGCGTGGCAGCATCACAATGACCGATGCCGCGAGTCCGGTCCATGCCGGCCCCACACCGTGCCAGCTCTCCGTCACCCACATTCCCAATACCACCGCCAGCAGCCAGGCAAGGCGTTTTTCATCTCGCCCCATCGGTTCAGCGGGTGCCAGATCCCTGGGCGGCTTCGGGCTACCGGGGAATAACCAGCAGATTAAACCAATCAGAATCAACCCTTTGAGAATACCGAGCACGGGCGTGTGCAGCAGCAGATAAGGCATGTAGTTCAGATGAATACCGTATGATCCCTCTGCCGCACCGCTCATCACCAGATTGGGAACGTTGGCAGGAAGGATGGTGGCCGAAAGCTGGAAGGTGCCGAAACCAACGGCCAGCGCCAGGCCAAACCAGGCGCGCGATCCGTCGGCAATACCGGCACGTTTTGCCATCGCGGCCACGATGGGCATCAGCAGCGCGATACGCCCCATGTTCGACGGCATCACAAACGCCAGGGCATAACTCAGCAGAACCACGCTGGCCACCATTAGCATCCAGGAGTCGGTGAGCCGGGCGGAGAGCGCCCGTGCAGCCCTGTCAGCCAGACCGGTTTTCCGGATTGCCACGCCAAGCACAAAGCCGCTGAACACCAGCCAGAAGGCAGACGAGGCAAAGCCGCCAAAAATGACCTCCGGCGGGGCAATTCTGGCGGTCATCGCTGCCGTGAAAAACAGCAGCGCGGTAATGAATTCCGGCAATAGCGACGTCGCCCATAACACAATGGTGACGCCGACGATCGCTGAGGGCACAAACAGAGGGTGGGTTAACCAGAGCGACATGCCTGTCTCCTGTCGTTTTTTTCAGCAAGTCTACGGCGACAGGCAGGACGAGTAAACGCTATTTATGGTGGGGTCACTTCAGGATATCGCATTGATGATCCTGCAATTCCTCAGCCGACGCGCGGTTAAGCATCAGCAAATTACGTTCGGTTGCCAGCAACACAAACGAGCCATCCGACTGCTGGGCCATCGCCAGCGCGAAGCGCCCCATATGGTCACGCGCTTCCGGCAGCTCTTCCGCCAGCATCATAAACGGACTCCGCTGCACCAGCTCGTTCTCCGTCACCCGGCGGGCGAGATATTCATGTCCTTCCAGTCCACCGGGAAGGGGCAGCCATTGGGTGCTGATTTGCCCCTGCGCGGCATTGAGCTTCTCGCGCACGTCCGGGCGCAGGCAGGAGATGTGGATATGGAAATGATTCTGCGTGCGGCCCGTGGGTGAGTTGATGGTCAATGAAATTGCGCTGTCTGGCACCTCGGATCCGTGCTTCATGCTCATAAAGCTACGGGCCTGCCATGCCAGCCAGAAGAAGTTCGGTGTTTGAGGCTTTGTCAGAAGTGGGCTTTCGGTGCCGTTGATGCGGTAGGTGGGCATCAATAAGTACTGCAGCGGACCGTTGCGATCCTTGAACACCACATAGCCCGCGTCAGGTTTGACCTGTGCACACGGCGCCGGATTGCGGTGCTGGATCTGATTCGGCACACACTGGTCCAGCACGATGTGACGCAACGCATTCGGATTACCTGCTTTCATCCAGTACACGCCACCCGCGGCAAGGGCGATAACAATCAGAATCAATAAGATAATTTTTTTCACAATGCGTTCCCTGTTTTCAGTAGAGGCCAAAGAGTAACGCAAAATGATGACCAAATAAAAAACCCGGCGGATTTCTCACAGCGGGTCACCGTGTCGTTCGTTACAAAAGCCTAGCGTTTGCTGATCTGATCGAATGTACCGCCGTTAGAGAAGTGGTCTTTCTGGGCTTTTGTCCAGCCGCCAAACTCATCATCAATGGTGAAAAGCTTCAGTTTCGGGAATACGCTGTCGTATTTCTTCGCAACCGCCGGATCGCGTGGGCGATAGAAGTTCTTCGCCGCAATTTCCTGGCCTTCCGGCGAATAGAGATACTTCAGGTAGGCTTCCGCCACCGCTTTGGTCCCTTTCTTATCGACCACTTTATCCACCACAGAAACGGTCGGCTCGGCGAGGATAGATTCGCTCGGGGTCACGATCTCGAATTTGTCTTTACCCAGTTCGTTGGTTGCCAGCAGGGCTTCGTTTTCCCAGGCAATCAGCACATCGCCAATGCCGCGCTCTACGAAGGTGTTGGTGGCGCCACGCGCGCCGGAGTCGAGCACTTCAACGTTTTTATACAGCGCTTTGACGAACTCCTGAGCCTTGGCCTGATCGCCATTGTTGTGATGCAGGGCATAGCCCCAGGCTGCCAGGTAATTCCAGCGTGCGCCGCCGGAGCTTTTCGGGTTCGGCGTGATGACCGATACGCCAGGTTTAACCAGGTCGTTCCAGTCATGGATCTGTTTCGGGTTGCCTTTACGCACCAGGAAAACGATGGTCGAGGTATATGGCGCGGAGTTATCCGGCAGGCGTTTGATCCAGTTTTTGTCGATGCGGCCACGTTCGGCAATTGCGTCCACATCGTAGGCCAGCGCCAGAGTCACCACATCCGCTTCAATGCCGTTGATGACGGAGGTCGCCTGCTTACCAGAGCCGCCATGAGACTGGCGAACCACCACGTTGTCGCCCGTTTCCTGTTTCCAGTGTGCCGCAAAGGCTTTGTTGTACTGCTCGTACAGCTCACGCGTCGGGTCGTATGACACGTTCAGTAACTGAATGTCCTTAGCCAGAACGCTGGTCGATGCCAGCAATAATGTTAAACCCACGCCCCATTTATTCATCGCCCAGCTCTCATATGTAGTGTTTTGATGAATGCAGCGTGCCAGAAACGGAATTGATGATTAAAGAATAAAAAAAGATTGGCTATAACTTCGAGGAATAAAAAAGTGGATGAGTGGCCTGATGCCCTCACCCCAACCCTCTCCCACGGGAGAGGGCGCAACCATAAAAAACGGTAACCCTGGGGTTACCGTTTTGCATTTACCTTGCCGCCACCCGGCACAATACAAACACCGATCAGTACAGTTTTTTCGCGCAGTCCAGCCAGTCACCTTTGAACGGACGCTTCATGTTTTCGATGGCGTCGATGATGTCATGGTGAACCAGTTTTTCGTTCTGAATACCGACGCAACGACCGCCGTGACCCTGCAGCAGCAGTTCAATGGCGTACGCACCCATGCGGGAAGCCAGGATACGGTCGTATGGACCCGGGGAACCACCACGCTGGATGTGACCCAGAACGGTCGCGCGGGTTTCGCGTTTGGTTTCTGCTTCGATGTACTTCGCCAGCTCATCAACATCACAGATATGCTCTGTGATCGCAACGATGGCGTGTTTCTTACCTTTGGCGATACCGGCTTTGATTTCTGCAACCAGATCTTCACGGCTGAATTCCACTTCCGGAACCACGACGAACTCACAACCGCCCGCGATAGCCGCAGCCAGGGTCAGGTCACCACAGTAACGGCCCATCACTTCAACGATGGAGATACGCTGGTGAGAAGAAGAGGTGTCACGCAGACGGTCAATCGCTTCCACAACGGTACCCAGGGCGGTGAAGTAACCGATGGTGTAGTCAGTACCTTTGATGTCGTTGTCGATGGTGCCAGGCAGACCGATGCACGGGAAGCCCATTTCAGTCAGACGTTTTGCACCCATGTACGAACCATCACCACCGATAACAACCAGTGCGTCGAGGCCGCGTTTTTTCATGTTCTCGATAGCCACTTCACGCACGTGTTCGTCGCGGAATTCCGGGAAGCGCGCAGAACCGAGGAAAGTACCACCGCGGTTGATCATGTCAGATACGCTGTAACGGTCGAGCTGAACCATACGGTCTTCATACAGACCCAGATAACCATCATAGATACCAAAAACTTCCAGACCTTCCGTCAGCGCTGCACGAACAACCCCACGAATTGCCGCGTTCATGCCCGGCGCATCACCGCCGCTTGTCAACACACCGATTTTCTTAATCATGACTACCTCTGAACTTAGGAATGCAAAATTGAAATCTGTTGCCGGAAGAAACTTGTCGACCAACGAATACTGCAAATAGTATATCAACCACTTCCAGCTGAATTGATTCAGGTCAGACCAAATGGCGGTAATTTATACACAAAATGCTGGCCTGGCTCACTTTTTTACAACGAATTACGAAAGCCCAACATAACCGGGTACAACCGAGCAGGGATCCTGGTGAATAATGACGTCTGACCCAGGAAAACGCTGCAAAATCGCCTGCTCCACCTGCTCAGCAATAACGTGAGCCTGAACCAATGGCAGGTTGTCTTCCATTTCTATGTGAATCTGAATAAAGCGGGTCGGCCCTGACTGCCGCGTACGAAGATCGTGAGCACCACTGACACCCGGCCAGGAGGTCACGATAGTATAAATTTCATCGCGTTCTGCGTCGGGGAGCGCACGGTCAAGAAGCGATTGCACCGCGTCATACCCCATCCGCAAAGCGCTGTATAAAATATAGATGCCAATCCCTAACGCAAATAACGCATCGGCCCGATGCCAGCCATACCAGGCCAGACCGAGCGCAATAAGAATAGCGCCATTCATCATAACATCAGACTGATAATGAAGCATATCCGCCCGTACAGCCTGACTTTGCGTTTTTCGAACCACCCAGCGCTGGAACGTTACAAGAACAAGGGTGCATATAAGTGCAGCCACCGTCACCACCACGCCCACGCCGGGATCGTTCATGGGTGATGGCGAAACAAGATGCTGAATGCCGGTTAAAAACAGAAACAGCGCAGAGCCGGAAATAAACATACTTTGCGCCAGCGCCGCCAGCGATTCGGCTTTGCCGTGCCCGAAGGTGTGCTCTTCATCCGCCGGTTGCAGCGAGTAACGCACCACCAGCAGGTTGGTCAGCGAGGCGGCAATATCCATCAACGAGTCCACCAGCGCCGCCAGAATACTGACCGAGCCCGTGTACCACCACGCGAATATTTTGATGACCAGTAAGCTTGAGGCCACGACCGTCGCGGCAATGGCGGCCCGGCTGACCAGTCTTCCATAGGATTGATTCATAAATACTCCTGTCATGCCATGCCGCTAGTATAACGGAAGGTTACGGAGTCAAAGGATGAATAAACGGTTAACACATCAGAATGAAGGGCAAAAAAAACCCCCACATCATGTGGGGGAAGACAGGGATGGTGTCTATGGCAAGGAAAACAGGGTTTACTGGTTACTACGGGTACTGCTATTGCTACTGAAAAACGTCGTTTCTGAGCTTCGCTGCATCCGTGCAACCTTACGCAATTGGTCCATACGTTGCTGATGTTTCTGGTTCAAAACCGCTTGCTGCTCGGGCGACAACAGGTGGAACATCTGGTTGCGAACCTTCGCCATCTCTACCTGGCGGGCAACCTGCTCCTGTGCCATTTTTTCTGCCTGAGCACGTACAGCGTTTTCGTCAAAATTTTCTGCGGTGACAAGGCGATGCATTGTCTCCATTTCGCTAACATTAACAGGGGGCTGATCGTGTCGTGCCCTCTGCATCAGATCTCGCATCTGTTGACGCTGATGTTCGGTTAAACTTATGCCGTCAAACATATGGCTTTGGCTGCTGTGCTGCGCGATGCCCTCTTGTGAGGACGCGTTATCGCCGATGATAGCTACAGCGGCCTGGCTAAACGCACTGAACGCCAGCGTTGAGGCCATGACGGCAGCGGTAACTTTGCGCATCACTTGCTCCCAAAATCTTTCATGTCGCGATTCAACGAGAGACAGTCTACGATTCAGGCTGCAAACATGCGTCAGGGGGTGTAAAACAACGTAAAGTCATGGATTAGATAGCCTTGATGTCGTAATTTCTGCCTCGGAGGTATTTAAACAATGAATAAAATCCTGTTAGTTGATGATGACCGAGAGCTCACATCTCTTTTAAAGGAGTTGCTCGACATGGAAGGTTTCAACGTTCTGGTCGCCCATGATGGCGAGCAGGCGCTGAGTCTCCTTGACGACAGCATCGATCTACTTTTGCTCGACGTCATGATGCCGAAGAAAAACGGCATTGATACGCTGAAAGAGCTTCGCCAGACACACCAGACCCCCGTTATCATGCTGACCGCACGCGGCAGCGAACTAGACCGTGTACTCGGCCTTGAGCTGGGTGCGGATGACTATCTACCGAAGCCGTTCAACGACCGCGAACTGGTTGCCCGTATTCGCGCTATCCTGCGTCGTTCCCACTGGAGCGAACAGCAGCAGAATACTGACAACAGTTCACCGACGCTGGAAGTGGACTCCCTGAGCCTCAATCCGGGTCGTCAGGAAGCGAGCTTTGACGGTGAAACGCTGGAGCTGACCGGTACCGAGTTCACGCTGCTGTATCTGCTGGCGCAGCACCTCGGCCAGGTGGTATCGCGTGAACATTTAAGCCAGGAAGTGCTGGGTAAACGCCTCACGCCGTTTGACCGCGCCATCGATATGCATATCTCGAACCTGCGCCGCAAACTGCCGGAGCGTAAAGACGGTCATCCGTGGTTTAAAACCCTGCGTGGTCGCGGCTATCTGATGGTTTCCGCTTCATGATAGGAAGCTTAACCGCCCGCATCTTCGCCATCTTCTGGCTGACGCTGGCACTGGTTTTAATGCTGGTTTTGATGTTGCCAAAACTCGACTCACGCCAGATGACGGAGCTTCTCGACAGCGAGCAACGTCAGGGCGTGATGATCGAGCAGCACGTAGAAGCCGAGCTGGCAAACGATCCGCCAAACGATTTGATGTGGTGGCGCAGGCTGTTTCGCGCTATCGACAAATGGGCACCTCCCGGACAACGCCTGCTGCTGGTGACCAGCGAAGGCCGCGTGATTGGCGCGGATCGCAATGAAATGCAGATCATCCGCAACTTTATTGGCCAGGCGGATAACGCCGATCATCCGCAGAAGAAAAAATATGGTCGGGTTGAGATGGTGGGCCCTTTCTCAGTCAGGGATGGGGAAGATAACTACCAGCTTTATTTGATTCGCCCGGCGAGCAATTCCCAGTCCGATTTTATCAACCTGCTGTTTGACCGTCCGCTTCTGCTGCTGATTGTGACGATGCTGGTCAGTTCCCCGCTGCTGTTATGGCTGGCGTGGAGTCTGGCGAAACCGGCGCGTAAGCTGAAAAACGCCGCCGACGAAGTGGCGCAGGGTAACCTGCGACAGCACCCTGAGCTGGAAGCCGGACCGCAGGAGTTTCTTGCCGCCGGGGCCAGTTTTAACCAGATGATCACCGCTCTTGAACGCATGATGACCACGCAGCAGCGGCTGCTGTCGGATATCTCGCACGAACTGCGTACGCCGCTCACGCGACTCCAGCTGGGCACAGCGCTGCTGCGTCGCCGCAGCGGTGAGAGCAAAGAGCTGGAACGTATCGAAACCGAAGCCCAGCGTCTGGACAGCATGATCAACGATCTGCTGGTGATGTCGCGCAATCAGCAGAAAAACGCGCTGGTGAGCGAAACGGTGAAAGCCAATCAGCTGTGGCATGAAGTGTTAGACAACGCGGCGTTCGAAGCGGAACAGATGGGTAAATCGTTCACCGTCAACTTCCCGCCGGGGCCATGGCCGCTGTACGGTAACCCCAACACGCTGGAGAGCGCGCTGGAGAATATCGTGCGTAACGCCCTGCGCTACTCGCATACGAAGATTGAGGTGGCCTTCTCGGTGGATAAAGACGGTATCACCATCATTGTGGATGACGATGGTCCTGGCGTAAGCCCGGAAGATCGCGAGCAGATTTTCCGTCCGTTCTACCGCACCGACGAGGCGCGGGACCGTGAATCTGGCGGTACCGGGCTGGGTCTGGCGATTGTTGAAACCGCTATGCAGCAGCATCGCGGCTGGGTGAAAGCCGACGACAGTCCGTTGGGCGGGCTGCGGTTAACGCTGTGGCTGCCGTTGTATAAGCGTTCGTAGTTTCCCTCTGGCACTGTATTGTAGGCCCGGTAAGCGCAGCGCCACCGGGCAATAACAGGCGCAGAGGCAAAAATGCCGGGTGGCGGCTTCGCCTTACCCGGCCTACTCTCTACGGGGACTATTTTCCCCACAATCTCCGCGAACTACTCTCGATCTTCCCGCTATTACGCCGCTTCTGCATCGTTCTGGTCCAGCTGGTCGATAACCCCGCCGCCGACAGCAGGCGGTGATACTGCTCGTCGTCGAATGGCATATGCCAGGCAATCGCGCAGGCCTCATACACGGAGACATCGCTCAGGCGCGACGCCAGCTCAAGCGGTGCATCCGCTGATACCTGCCCCGCCAGCACCACCCGGTACAACCAGCCGGTTTTACCCGCGCTCTGCAATCGTGCGGACATGTCGTTAATGCCGAAATGGAAGTTAAGCTTGAAGCATGGCGAGCGCGGTTGCGTTACCTGAATCAGGGCATCACCCCAGCGGAAAATATCACCGATAAAGACGTTCTTCTCCGTCAGCCCTTCGGTGGAGAGATTCTCACCGAACGCGGGGGCGACGAACAGGTCCGCCTGTTCAGGGAATTCGGTTATCCAGTATTGATAATGCTCGCGCGGATAGTGGCACAACGCGCGTTCGGGACCGCCGTGGATTTTCTTCTCGGCCTGCTCGTCGCCCGCAAGCCCGAGCTCGGTTAACGTCAGCTCTCCGTCGACCTGCACTTTGGCGATGGCGCTCGGGCGGCTGCCGTCGTATTCCCTTACCTTGCCTGTAAACACATTCACCGGGTAATGCATCTCTACTCCTTCAGATACAAAAAAAGCGAGTCAACAGACTCGCTTCTCACAGGCGTCAATGCAACCTTATTTTTTCGCGGCGAAACGCGCTGCAGCTTCGTCCCAGTTCACCACATCCCAGAAGGCTTTGATGTAGTCCGGGCGACGGTTCTGGAACTTCAGGTAGTAAGCGTGTTCCCACACGTCCAGACCCAGAATTGGGAAACCAGATGCGCCAGAGATCGCTTCACCCATCAGCGGGGAGTCCTGGTTTGCGGTAGAAACGACCGCCAGTTTGTCACCTTTCAGAACCAGCCACGCCCAGCCGGAGCCGAAACGGGTTGCAGCCGCTTTTTCGAATTCCGCTTTGAAGTTATCAACAGAACCGAAGTCGCGCTCGATAGCCGCTTTCAGGTCGCCCTGCAGGGTGGTACCGGTTTTCAGGCCTTTCCAGAACAGGCTGTGGTTTGCGTGGCCGCCCGCGTTGTTACGCAGTACGGTTTTCTTGTCCGCTGGCAGCTGGTCCAGTTTGGTGATCAGCTCTTCAACAGGCAGGTTAGCGAACTCTGGCAGGCTTTCCAGCGCAGCATTCGCGTTGTTCACATAGGTCTGGTGGTGTTTAGTGTGATGGATTTCCATCGTCTGCTTGTCGAAATGCGGTTCCAGTGCGTCATAGGCATACGGCAGGGATGGCAGTGTATAACTCATAATCCTCTCCATTAGTGTCGGGCGGCACAGCTGTTAATGCCGCGTAAGCAGTTGGTTCATTATAGTTAATTAAATGATATTGAAAATGATTATCAATGCCGTAGTTTTTATAAGGTTATTTGGGTTTTGCCAAATGACAAAATTGTGAGTCTGCTCACCCGGTTAACGTGCTGATTGCCATCCAGAACCAAAGTGCGGCAACCTTCTGAAGGTTCCTGAACCGCCTAATTTTTACACTCATCAAGTCGGGGGGAAGCCACCGGCTATAAAAACGATGAGGACGTAAAAATGAATCATGCGATTACGATGGGTATCTTCTGGCATTTGATAGGCGCAGCCAGTGCAGCCTGTTTCTATGCCCCGTTCAAAAAGGTGAAAGGGTGGTCGTGGGAAACCATGTGGTCGGTTGGCGGTACCGTCTCCTGGCTGATTTTGCCCTGGACCATTAGCGCCATGCTGCTCCCGGATTTCTGGGGCTACTTCACCTCCTTCAGTGCCTCCACCCTGCTGCCGGTGTTTCTGTTCGGTGCGATGTGGGGCATCGGCAACATCAACTATGGCCTGACCATGCGCTACCTCGGGATGTCGATGGGTATCGGCATCGCAATTGGCATTACCCTGATCGTCGGCACGCTGATGACGCCCATTCTTAACGGCAATGTCGATGTGTTGCTCAACACCAAAGGCGGGCAGATGACGCTGTTGGGCGTGCTTGTCGCGGTGATCGGCGTGGGTATCGTCACCCGTGCGGGTCAGCTGAAAGAGCGCAAGATGGGCATAAAAGCCGAGGACTTTAACCTGAAGAAAGGGCTGCTGCTGGCAGTGATGTGTGGCATCTTCTCGGCGGGCATGTCGTTCGCCATGAACGCCGCAAAACCTATGCACGAAGCGGCCGCCGCGCTGGGCGTCGACCCGCTGTACGTGGCGCTGCCAAGCTACGTGGTGATCATGGGCGGCGGCGCGCTGGTAAACCTCGGCTTCTGCTTCATTCGTCTGGCAAAAGTGAAGGAACTGTCGGTAAAAGCCGATTTCTCACTGGCAAAATCCTTAATCCTCACCAATGTGCTGCTGTCGATGCTGGGTGGCCTCATGTGGTATCTGCAGTTCTTTTTCTACGCCTGGGGTCACGCCAGCATTCCACCGCAGTACGACTACATAAGCTGGATGCTGCACATGAGCTTCTACGTACTGTGTGGCGGACTGGTTGGGCTGGTACTGAAGGAGTGGAATAACGCCGGGCGTCGTCCGGTGGGCGTCCTGAGCCTGGGCTGCGTGGTGATCATCATTGCCGCTAACATTGTCGGCCTCGGCATGGCGAACTGATTACGCTGCCTTTCGACTGCGATGACGCCACTGAACCGGCGTCATCCCCACCTCGCGGTTAAACACCACCGAAAAGTAATTACTGTCCTCAAACCCGCAGCGCATCGCCACCTCACTGACCATCAGCTCCGTATGCTGCAACAGATACTGGGCGTGGCAGATGCGCAACTGGCGCAGGTAGTGGTTCACCGTCATCCCCGTCTGGGTGCGGAACTGCTGGCGCAGCGCGCGCTCGCTGCACTGCTCCTGCTCGCAGAATTTTTCCAGCACAAAACTTTTGTTCAGGCTGCCCGCAAGCCGGGCGATCAGCTTGTCCAGCAGCGCTTCCTGAACGGTCGCGGAGGGGTTATCGGTAGCGTAACGATGGCGTTTGAGGGTCATGACCAGCTGGGCGAACAGCAGTTCCGCCATCGGGTTTGCCACCGGATCGTGCTTCTGGCTCTCCTGCTCCAGCTGGGAGATCGTCTGGCGCACCTGTGCCATGCCGCTGCTGCTCAAGCGCCAGTGGGGTTCGCCTCTGGCATTGAGAAAACCGGGGATATGGGCCGCCCAGTCGACGTTCAGTTTGAGCCTGTCCGGGCAGTAGATCACGTTCTGCAACACCAGATCGTTAACCGAGGCGTAGGCGTGTTTGTCTTCGGCGCGAATGTAAAACAGATCGCCACGCGTAATGCGGTAGGGCCTGTCATTGAGGATGTGTAAGCCGTTGCCGCGCCACACCAGCACCAGCTCACAAAATTCGTGGGTATGCTCGGCAAAGACATTTTGCGGGTAGCGGTCGGCCACCGCGACGGCCTGACTCGCGGAGGCAAAAAAATCATCTTTGCGAAGAATTAACTGAGCGGCCACACCACAACCTCTACGGTGAATAACCGGACATTATTAGCCTTTTTGCGGCAATAAAACGGTGATTGCCTTCGCGTTACTGGAGTGAAGCATCCTTCCCCTGACGGATATCGCGCGGCGACCAGCTAAACTCGCGGCGAAAAAGGGTCGAAAAGTGATTACTGTCGCCGAAACCGCAGCGATAGGCGATATCCGTGACGCTTTCATCGGTGTGACGTAAAAGATGACGCGCCTTAATCAGGCGCAGGCGATTGAGGTAGCGCTGGGGCGTCAGCCCGGTGTGTTGCTTGAGCTGACGATGGAGCGTGCGTAACGACAGCGAAAAATCATCCGCCAGCGCTTCCCAGCACACGTCCTCGGCGAAATGGTCCTCCAGCCAGGCCATCAGCTGGTTCAGCCGCGCGTCGTTATTAGCCAGCCCTTCCACCAGAGAGCTGCGACGCAGCAGCACCAGCAGCTGCATAAACAGCAGCTCGCGGGTGGCAATGGCATGGGTCTCCTGCCCGTCCTCGCTCTGCTCCAGTTGATTCACCAGCTGGCGCACCTGCTGCAACGTGGACTGATTCACCCGCCAGTGAGACGGGTAGTGCCCATCCTGCTCCTGAGGCAGGAGCTTGTTCAACCCCGACAGAAACTGGAACGCGTCCGGCGAACGATAGAGCACGTTGGTCAGACACAGATTGTCGGTATGTTCATACAAATGCCTGTCGTGATCGCGCACGAAGCACACCATACCGCCGCTGATGGTGTACGGCTGGCCGTTAAAGACGTGAATGCCTGTCCCATGCTCGACAATCACAATTTCATGAAAATCATGATGATGTTCAGGAAACGCAGCCTGCGGGAGCCGTGGCTCAATCGCGACCGGAGACGTTCCCGACGGGAAAAAATCGACGCTGTGCAGTACGGTCATAACGGCCCCCACCAATGAGAAAAGTTCTCAAAATAGTAATTAAGGCCTTCCACACCCACCTTAAATTTTTGACAGCAAACGTCGCAAAAGCTGTCCATTTTTCAAGAAACAGACGGAAAAATCGGGAAATGCGGTCAACGTCACATTGCCCGAAAACCCCGCCCTGACTGGAAATTGTGAACTCCCTCACGTTCATCTTTGCTTTCTTGCCAGCGCGAGATTCGGGCTGTCAGTGACGAGAAGGTGGTCTTTTCTTCCCTTTTTTACACTCAACACCAATGACTTAAGAAGGGACCTGACCATGACTTTTCGCCATTGTGTGGCTGTCGATTTAGGCGCATCCAGCGGCCGCGTAATGCTCGCCACCTGGGACTGCGGCAAGCGCACACTTACGCTTCGCGAAATGCACCGTTTCGCCAACTGCCTGCAAAAACAGGACGGTTTTGATACCTGGGATATTGATGCCCTGGAAGCGGAGATCCGCACCGGGCTGAACAACGTCTGCAATGACGGCATACGCATCGACAGCATCGGCATTGATACCTGGGGCGTGGACTACGTTTTGCTCGACAGCCACGGCGACCGCGTCGGCCTGCCCGTCTCGTATCGCGACAGCCGCACCGACGGGCTGATGGCACAGGCCATCGCGCAGCTTGGCAAGGACAACATCTATGGCCGCAGCGGCATTCAGTTTCTGCCCTTTAACACGCTGTATCAGCTGCGCGCGCTGGTTGAGCAGCAGCCGGAGCTGGTCAAAAAGGTGGCGCATGCGCTGCTGATCCCGGACTACTTAAGCTACCGGCTGACCGGCAACATGAACTGGGAATACACCAACGCCACCACCACGCAGCTGGTCAACATCAACACCGACAGCTGGGATGAAACCCTGCTGGCCTGGACCGGCGCTTCGCCTTCCTGGTTCGGCACGCCGACCCATCCGGGTAACGTAATCGGTTACTGGATTTGCCCGCAGGGGAATGAAATCCCGGTGGTCGCCGTCGCCAGTCACGACACCGCCAGCGCGGTGATTGCATCTCCGTTGGCCGGTAAAAACGCGGCCTATCTCTCTTCCGGCACCTGGTCGCTGATGGGCTTTGAGAGCAAAACGCCGTACACCAGCGACGCCGCGATGGCAGCAAACATCACTAACGAAGGCGGTGCCGAAGGCCGCTACCGCGTGCTGAAGAACATCATGGGGCTCTGGCTGCTCCAGAGGATGCTGAAAGAGCAGCACATTGCCGACCTGCCTGCGCTTATCGCAGAGACCGAAAAGCTGAAGGCCTGTACGTTCCTGATCAACCCGAACGACGACCGCTTTATTAACCCGGTGCATATGAGCGCCGAAATCCAGGCCGCCTGTTTCGAAGCCGGTCAGCCGGTGCCTTCCCGTCCTGCCGAGCTGGCGCGCTGCATTTTTGACAGCCTGGCCCTGCTCTACGCGGATGTTCTGAGCGAGCTGGCGAGCCTTCGCGGCAAACCGTTCAGCCAGCTGCATATCGTGGGCGGCGGCTGCCAGAACCATCTGCTGAACCAGCTCTGCGCCGATGCCTGCGGCATCACCGTGGTGGCGGGTCCGGTGGAGGCCTCAACGCTCGGCAACATCGGTATTCAACTGATGACTCTGGACGAACTTTCAGACGTCGACGAATTCCGTTCGGTGGTCACCGCGAATACCCGCCTGACCACCTTCACCCCTAATCCCTGCCATGAAATTGCCCGCTACCGGGCGCAGTTTCAGCAAAAACGACTGACTAAGGAGCTTTGCGCATGACCACTCAACTTGAACAAGCCTGGGACCTGGCTAAACAGCGTTTCGCCGCCGTCGGCGTGGATGTCGACGCGGCGCTGCGCCAGCTCGACCGTCTGCCTGTCTCCATGCACTGCTGGCAGGGCGATGACGTCGCCGGCTTCGAGAACCCGGGCGGTTCTCTGACGGGTGGCATTCAGGCGACGGGTAACTACCCGGGCAAAGCGCGCAACGCCACCGAACTGCGTGCGGATCTGGAACTGGCGCTGAGCCTGATCCCGGGGCCAAAACGCCTGAACCTGCACGCGATCTATCTGGAGTCCGACGAGCCGGTGGCGCGTAACGCAATCAAACCGGAGCACTTTAAAAACTGGGTGGAATGGGCCAAAGCCAACAAACTGGGTCTGGATTTTAACCCGTCCTGCTTCTCGCACCCGCTGAGTGCGGACGGGTTTACCCTTGCGCATGCCAACGACGACATCCGTCAGTTCTGGATCGACCACGTTAAAGCCTGCCGGCGCGTCTCGGCCTGGTTTGGCGAGCAGCTTGGCACGCCGTCGGTGATGAACATCTGGATCCCGGACGGCATGAAAGACATCACCGTCGACCGTCTCGCCCCGCGTCAGCGCCTGCTGGCCGCGCTGGATGAGGCCATCAGCGAAAAACTCAACCCGGCGCACCACATCGACGCGGTGGAGAGCAAGCTGTTCGGCATTGGCGCGGAGAGCTACACCGTCGGCTCGAACGAGTTCTACATGGGTTACGCCACCAGCCGCCAGACCGCGTTGTGCCTGGACGCCGGTCACTTCCACCCCACAGAAGTGATCTCCGACAAAATCTCCGCCGCCATGCTCTTCGTGCCGCGCCTGCTGCTGCACGTCAGCCGTCCGGTGCGCTGGGACAGCGACCACGTGGTGCTGCTGGATGACGAAACCCAGGCGATTGCCAGCGAAATCATCCGTCATGACCTGTTTGACCGCGTGCACATTGGCCTCGACTTCTTCGATGCCTCTATCAACCGCATCGCGGCATGGGTGATCGGCACCCGCAATATGAAAAAAGCCCTGCTGCGCGCGCTGCTGGAGCCAACCGCAGCGCTGAAACAGCTGGAAGCAAACGGTGACTACACCGCGCGCCTGGCGCTACTGGAAGAGCAGAAATCCCTGCCGTGGCAGGCCGTGTGGGAGATGTACTGCCAGCGTAACGACACGCCGGCAGGCAGCCAGTGGCTGGAAAACGTGCGGGCGTATGAGAAAGACGTATTGAGTCAGCGCGGGTAACTGCCCCCTCCCCCCTGCCCTCTCCCCAAAGGGGAGAGGGAGCAAACCATCCCCTCTCCCCTTTGGGGAGAGGGTTAGGGTGAGGGATTCAACCTCACCGCGATAACTGGAAAAGAAAACTATGCAGACCATCACCACCTCCTGGTTCGTCCAGGGCATGATCAAAGCCACCTCCGATGCCTGGCTGAAGGGCTGGGACGAGCGTAACGGCGGCAACCTGACGCTGCGCCTGGACGACGCAGATATCGAACCCTACACCGCCGATTTCCACCAGAAGCCGCGCTATATTGCCCTGAGCCAGCCCATGCCGCTGCTCGCCAATACGCCGTTTATCGTCACCGGTTCCGGCAAGTTCTTTCGCAACGTCCAGCTCGATCCAGAGGCCAACCTTGGCGTGGTGAAAGTGGACAGCGACGGCGCGGGCTACCACATCCTGTGGGGCCTGACCGATGAGGCGGTACCCACATCTGAACTGCCGGCGCACTTCCTCTCCCACTGCGAGCGCATCAGGGCGACTGACGGCAAAGACCGCGTGATCATGCACTGCCACGCCACCAACCTGATCGCCCTGACCTACGTGCTGGAAAACAGCTCTGACTTCATCACCCGCAAGCTGTGGGAAGGCAGCACCGAGTGTCTGGTGGTCTTCCCGGACGGGGTCGGCATTCTGCCGTGGATGGTACCGGGCACCGACGAAATCGGCCAGGCGACCGCCAGAGATATGCAAAAACATTCGCTGGTGCTGTGGCCGTTCCACGGCGTCTTCGGCAGCGGCCCTACGCTTGATGAAACCTTCGGCCTGATCGACACCGCCGAGAAATCCGCTGAAGTGCTGGTAAAGGTTTATTCCATGGGCGGTATGAAGCAAACCATTACCCGCGAAGAACTTATTGCGCTCGGCAAGCGCTTCGGCGTAACCCCGCTCCGTTCAGCGCTGGAAATATATGCATAAACCCTCGCTGACCGGACGGTCCGGGCGATAGTTAAGGAGAATTATCATGAGCTTTATGTTGGCACTGCCAAAAATCAGCCTGCACGGCGCGGGCGCTATTGGCGACATGGTCAGGCTGGTGGCGAACAAACGGTGGGGCAAAGCGCTGATTGTCACTGACGGCCAGCTGGTGAAGCTGGGCCTGCTGGACAGTCTGTTTACCGCGCTGGATGCGCACCAGATGTCATATCAGCTGTTTGACGCGGTCTTTCCCAACCCGACGGAGGCGCTGGTGCAAAAAGGCTATGCAGCATACCGGGACGCGGAATGTGATTATCTTATCGCCTTTGGTGGCGGCAGCCCGATTGATACCGCCAAAGCGATTAAAATCCTCACCGCCAATCCGGGTCCGTCCACCGATTATTCCGGCGTCGGCAAGGTGAAAAACCCGGGCGTGCCGCTGGTGGCGATCAACACCACCGCAGGCACGGCGGCGGAGATGACCAGCAACGCGGTGATTATTGACTCCGCGCGTCAGGTGAAAGAGGTGATCATCGACCCGAACATCATTCCGGATATCGCCGTGGATGATGCCAGCGTGATGCTGGATATTCCTGCGTCCGTCACTGCCGCAACGGGAATGGATGCGTTAACGCACGCCATTGAAGCCTACGTGTCCGTTGGCGCGCACCCGCTGACCGATGCCAACGCGCTGGAAGCAATTCGCCTGATTAACCTCTGGCTGCCCAAAGCGGTCGACGACGGTCATAACCTGGAAGCACGCGAGCAGATGGCGTTTGGTCAGTATCTGGCGGGCATGGCGTTTAACAGTGCTGGCCTCGGCCTCGTGCATGCCCTGGCGCACCAGCCGGGCGCGACGCACAATCTGCCGCACGGCGTGTGTAACGCCATCCTGCTGCCGATCGTTGAAAACTTTAACCGCCCGAACGCCGTAGCACGGTTTGCTCGCGTGGCGCAGGCGATGGGCGTCGACACGCGCGGCATGAGCGACGAAGCGGCCAGTCTGTCAGCGATTCAGGCGATTCGCGACCTGAGCGCCCGCGTCGGCATTCCGTCCGGCTTCAGCCAGCTTGGTGTCACCAAAGCCGATATCGAAGGCTGGCTGGATAAAGCCCTCGCCGACCCGTGCGCGCCATGCAACCCGCGCACCGCCAGCCGCGACGAGGTGCGCGAGCTGTATCTGGAGGCATTATGATCCGCAAAGCCTTTGTCATGCAGGTAAACCCGGATGCGCACGAGGAGTACGCGCGTCGCCACAACCCCATCTGGCCCGAACTGGAAGCGGTGCTGAAGGACCACGGCGCGCACCACTACGCCATTTATCTCGACCGGGAACGTAACCTGCTGTTTGCCACCGTAGAGATTGAATCGGAGGAGCGCTGGAACGCGGTCGCGAATACCGACGTCTGCCAGCGCTGGTGGAAACACATGCGTGATGTAATGCCGTCGAACCCGGACAACAGCCCGGTGAGTACCGGGCTGGAAGAGGTGTTTTATCTGGACTGACTGGTTAACGCTGCCGCGCCCGCGGCAGCGGCTATCTCCTGCCTGCTGCTCAGCGTAAACGCCGACACCATCGTAATCGCCAGCACGAAGCAGCCCAGCATCAGATACGTCTCCTGGAAGCCGATCCGGTCATACATATTTCCGGCAAAGGCGGAGAGGAAAATGGCCGCTGATTGTTTGGCAAACTGAAAGCCAATCAGATAGATAGTGGCCGAGAGTCGCGTATCAAACACGCCGGTGATGTACTTGAATGCCCCCACCAGCAGGAACGGGACTTCCAGCGCGTGCAGCATTTTCAGGGCGATGACCTCCACGGCGGTGGTGGCAAACGACGAGCCGATGATGCGAGTCGCCATAATCAACCCGGCGATCAGCAGCGTATTTTTCGCGCCAATACGGTTAATGATCCACGGCGAGCAGAACATAATGATGGCGTTACAGATCTCCCCCGCCGTCGTCGCGAAACCAAAGGCGCGAGTGCCCTCCTGCGGCGTGGCGAAGAAGGTTTTGAAGAAGGTGGCGAACTGCTGATCAAAAACGTCATAGACGCAGGCCACGCCAATCACGTACAGAATAAACATCCACATTCTGCGCTGACGGAACAGGTTAAAGACCGTTTTCGCGGTGATCTGCGGCTGGTTGGCCCCCAGGGCATTCATCACCTGTGCCGTCTGATTGGGCTTCGGCTTTGCGACCACCAGCAGCAGCATCAGCAACAGCGCCGCCGCCGAGCCCATCCAGAAAACATACGACGGATCGATGCCAAACAGGATGCCCCCCGTTGAGGCGCACAGCCCCCAGCCAAGGCAGCCGAACATGCGCGCCTTGCCGTATTCAAAGGCGCTGTTGCGGCTCACGCGTTCGATATAGGCCTCAATCGCCCCGGACCCGGCCGAGAAAACAAAGCCGATATACAGCCCGCCGCTCAGTGCGCCCAGCCAGATGTTGGTTTTCAGCAGCGGCGCGAATACGTACAGGAAGAAAGGCGCGAACAGAAACAGCAATACAGAGATAATCCACAGCAGATGCTTTTTCAGCCCCAGCTTGTCCGAAATCACCCCCAGCACCGGCTGGAAGGCGATAGCCGACAGCGAAATGCAGGAGAAAACAATGCCGGTATGGGTTTTGTTCAGGCCGATGATGTCCGACAGCCAGATAGGCAGGAACGGAAAGCAGGTGGCCATGATGAAGAAGTAGAGAAAGAAGAACAGCCCGAAGATCCAGAAGTTAGGGTTGTCTTTGTGGGTACAGGTTGTTGTGTTCATTATTTTTATCCTCAACGGAGGGCCAGTTTCCCGGCCCGTCACCCTTACACGCGTTCCACACCAATCAGAATGGCGGTTTCCGGATCGAGAATCGGCAGCGCAATACCCGCCTGCATCAGCCACTCACCGTTCACCGTTTGCGGTGTCTCCATCCATGCCGGCAGCTTGCGCATGGTGTGCCCGCCCTCTCCCGTAATCTGAATATTCGGGTGATCGAGCAGCGAGATACGGTACTGCGCGCTGGCCTCCAGCCCCGGCATGCGCAGCGGCATCATCAGGGTATAATCCGGCATCGCGAGCTGGCTGACGATAAACAGTCCCTGCGACTTGTCTTCGCTCACGATCCCCTGCGCCAGCGTGGTGGCGTCCGGCATATCCACGCGCCACTGGGTGCCGTGGTGGATCACCTCGCGCCACTGCTTGTGCAGCGCAGCGTAATGGCGATAGCCTTCGCGCTCTTTCTCATCGACGGTGAGCGGATCCAGCTCCAGCCCCATATGGCCAAACAGCGCCGTCAGGCCGCGGAAGGCAATGCTGTGCTGGCGGAACGTCGCGTGGCATTTATGATGACCGATATGCGCGCCCATCACCTCCGGCGGGAAAAAGTAGCTCATGCCGCGCTGAATAGCGTTGCGCTCCAGCGCGTCGTTGTTGTCGGACGCCCAGAAGCGATGGCAGCGGGTCAGCACCTCGTAATCGATTCGTCCGCCACCTGAGGAGCAGGATTCAAATTCAATATGCGGGAAACGCTCGCCCAGCACATCTAAAAGTCGATAAAACTGGCGGGTCTGCGCGTCGGCGGCGGCTCTGCCGTTATGGCCAGGCTGCACCAGCTCGCGGTTCATATCCCATTTCACATAATCAACCGCATGCTCACCCAGCAGCCAGCTCATGCGCTCCACCAGGTAATCAAACGCTTGCGGAATGTTCAGGTTGAGCACCAGCTGGTGTCGTCCGGTCGCCTGCGCGTATCCCGGCAGCGCCAGAACCCAGTCAGGATGCGCGCGGTAGAGATCGGAATCCGGGTTGATCATCTCCGGTTCAATCCAGATGCCGAACTCCATCCCGAGGTTTTTGACATGGTCGATCACTGGCCGCAGGCCGTTCGGGTATTTTTTCTCATCCAGATACCAGTCGCCCAGCGCAGCATGGTCGTCATTGCGCCCTTTAAACCAGCCGTCGTCGATGATAAAGCGTTCCACACCCAGCGCGGCCGCCTCGTCAGCCATACGCATGATGTAGTTCGGATCATGGTTGAAGTAGATCCCCTCCCAGGTGTTGAGGTGGACCGGACGCGGTTTGTTTTCCGGGAAACGGATGATGTTGTCGCGCAGGTAGCGGTGAAACTGCTGGCTCATGCCGTTGAGCCCGTGCGCGGAGTAGCTCGCATAAAGGCGTGGCGTCCAGAGCGTTTGTCCCTCTTCCAGCGTCATCTCCCCTGGCAGGTAGAGCGCTTCCGCTTGCAGATAGCGACGGCCATCGGTTTTGGCTTCAGCGCGAAGGCGATGGTTGCCGCTCCAGCCCAGATGCACACCCCAGACATCGCCGTGCATTTCGCTGAACGACGGCGTGCCTGAAATGAGCGCCGGGAAGTGTTCGTGAGACGTTCTACCCCGGCGGTTCTCAATCACAAAGCTGTCATGCTCCAGCATGACGCGGTGCGGCTGGAATTCACGGATCCAGCGGCCATGAAACGCCATCACCTCCCGGGCGCGCTCCGCCACGGGCAGCGTGACGGCAAAACGGTCCACCTGCCACGCCTGCGATTTCAGGTTGGTTACGCCGTGCCGCACGACCAGCACGCCGCTGGCGTCCAGCGCCAGCTCGCTGGTCAGGCGCAGGCCCGCGTGTTCATCTTCTGCCGTTATCGTCAGGGTTTGTCCCTGCTGCTGCACGTCCGTGGTGCTGAAAACCGGGGAACCATCCAGCCCCTGCCGGTGCCCCTCAATGCCGGGTGAACCAAACAGGCCGTGTCCAGGTTCAGCCATCAGCGTAACCGGGGAATCCACGTCGAGCCTGCCGTTAGCCACCGGGCGTTCGAGCGTAGAGGCATCCTGCGGCGAAAAGTGCTGAAGGTGCGGCCCCCAGTAGAGAATTTCGGCAAACGGGTGCGTTTTTATCACCACGTCCACCGTGTTGCTTACGAGTCGAAAAACGTAATCTTGCATCAGACATCTCCAGTCATCGGGATGTCTTGAGTGTTGATCCGAAACGTTTCGGATACAAACCAAAACGTTTCGGATCTGTGATCGGGTTTGGAATTTTGTGTGGTTTACGCCGTCTGGCCTGGGGAGAATTCCGGCTGCCAGAGCACCTGAAGAGTGTCGATGTCGTCGCCATTAATCAACTGGCGCACCATATCGGCAATCTGCTTCCCGACGCCCTGACGGGTAGACTGGATCACCGCCGCCACGTCGATATCGACGATGCTGTCCTGGGGCAAACCGTCGTAGACCACCAGCGATACGGCATTCTCGCCGGTTAGACGGCCAAGCTGTGCCAGCGCCATTGCCGCGCCGTCGCCGTGGGTGTTGCAGTCGGTGATGATGGCCGTGGGGGGTTGCGGCAGAGAGAGCAGCTCTTTTGTTGTGGCGTAGCCGACCCGGCGGGAGGGCGGCATGGCGCGCAGCCACTCGCTGGACAGCCCGGCTTCACGCAGCGCATCCAGATACCCCTGGCGACGCTGGGTGATGAACGCCTGGTTGTTACTTTCGCCGAGCAAAGCAATGCGCTGATGGCCTTTTTCGATCAGCCAGCGGGTGGCCTGATACGTACCGGCGTAGTTGTCGAAATCAAACCATGCATAGGGCTGCGGCAGCTGACTGCGTCCGAGAGCCAGAAAGGGGAACCCGGCAGCCTGAAGCTGCTCCAGGCGCGGATCGTGATCCAGCGTGTGCGCCACAATCAGCGCATCCACGCGACGGCTTTGCACCATGCGCATATAGCTGTGTTTATCGGCCAGATCGTCATCGGCAATCAGCAGGAGATCGATTTCATGTCGCGCCAGTTCGTGGCTAATTTCGCCGACCATGTCCATAAATACGCTGTTATTGAGCGGAACAGGATGTACCGGAAAAACCAGCCCCACCGCGTCGATCTTGCCCATCTTCAGACGACGGGCAAAGGTATTAGGACGATAGCCGCGTCGCTGGGCTTCCGCTTCCACGCGGGCGCGCGTCTCGCTGGAGACGTCGTCATATCCGTTGAGGGCACGACTGACGGTGGTAACCGAAAGCCCCAGTTCTTTGGCGATAGCTTTAAGCGACATGCGTTTCCGTTTCCTGGTTAATTTTGTTCCGCCACCAGTAGCGCGTAGGTGTCTGGCTCCAGGGCCTTGAAGATATGCGGCTCGTCGGCGGGATAGCAAATGTAATCCCCTGCCTCCAGCACCTCCGCGGCATCAAGCAGACCGACCAGTGCCCGGCCCTGGGTCACAATAATATGTTCAACTGACCCCGGTGAATGGGGCTGGGAAATACGATCGGCACCTGGCTGGGTGATGAGCAGGTAGACATCGCGCCGTGCGCCCGGGGGGCATGCCGCCAGCAGAATGGCTTCGTAATTGGCCTGCCCGGCGACCACTTTTGTGCCTTCACCGCGGCGGATCACCTGCGTGGTCGGCTGCTGCGGCTCCAGCAACCGTGCAAAGGGAATATCCAGCGCCACACATAGCGACCACAGCGTCTCAAGGCTGGGATTGCCATTGCCGGACTCCAGCTGCGAAAGTGTGGATTTGGCGATACCGGCACGGCGGGCAATTTCCGCCAGTGAAAGTCCGGTTCGCAGGCGTTCTCGCACCAGACTTTTGGCGATCACGCTGATTGGCTGCGTCATAAACGGCCTCTTGTTCTATAAATCGAACGATTCGTTCATCTTGTAAACCGAATCTGATCCGTTCATTATAATGGATACACGTTCGATATGGCTAAAATTGTATGAAACGTTCTCTCTCTTGCCTGAAAGGCGACACCATCAAAGCAATTATCCTCGTTTGCCTCGCCGTTGGCGTGGTGGGGATGTCATACGGCTCGCTGGCGATGGCCTACGGTTTCCCGCTATGGGTACCGTTTGTACTGTCTATTACCGTGCTGGCGGGGGCCTCGGAGTTTATGTTTATCGGTATCGTGGCGAGCGGGGGTAACCCACTGGCGGCGGCCGCGGCCGGGCTGCTGGTGAACGCCCGCCATGTGCCGTTTGGCGTTACGGTGCGCGAGCTGGTGGGTAAACGCGGTTTAAGTTTTTTGGGCTGCCACATCATGAACGACGAAAGCGTGGTGTTTGGGCTGTCGCAAAAAACCCCGGAGCAGCGCAAAACGGCCTACTGGCTGTGCGGCCTGGGCGTTGCCATTCTCTGGCCGCTGGGTACCCTGCTGGGTGCCATGGTCGGAAAACTGTTGCCGGCCCCGGAAACCATCGGGCTGGACGCGGTATTTCCGGCCATTTTGCTGGCCTTAGTGGTTCCGGCGTTTAAAAACCGCACCACGCTTATCCGCGCCTGCAGCGGCGCCGCCCTGTCGCTGGCCGCCGTACCGTTCGCTCCGGTGGGCTTACCGGTACTGCTCTCTTTACTCGGTCTCGCCGCGAGGAAAAAATAATGGAAAACATGACCCTCTTTATCCTCGGTATCGCCATTCTGTCAGCAGGGACCTATCTGATGCGTCTTGGCGGGGCGAAACTGGGTAGCCGACTGGCGCTGTCCGAGCGATCTCAGGCGCTGCTGTCGGATGCGGCAACGGTGTTGCTGTTTTCCGTGGCGCTGGCGACCACCTTCTATGAAGGGGAACATTTCGCCGGGATGGCGCGGGTGCTGGGCGTGGCGTTTGCGGTGTTTCTGGCCTGGCGAAAAATGCCGTTAATTGTGGTGATCGTGGCGGCGGCGGTCGTTACGGCGCTGCTGCGTCTGGCGGGCATGGCATAAAAAAGCCCGACAGCACGCGTCCGTCGGGCAAGGCGGCGTTTACTGCGCCGCGAGGGTAACGTAATTCACCGTCAGCATTTCTTCGAGTTCCGCCGTGTTGCCGGTCCTGAACGCGTTATCGTTCAGATAAGTGACCACCGAGAGCGTAACAACCAGCTGTTTGCCCGCCACCTCGCTGCCGTTCACCGCCACAAGCGACGTATCCGGTGGCAGCGTAACCTCCGCTGCACCCGCGGTGACCTGCGCCGCGCCACGCGGCACGGCCGCCAACTGCACGGCACCATTATCCATGCGGGCCTCTTTCGCCGTGATTTTCAGCACACCGTTGTCGCTAAAGCGATACGCTTTATTTCCACGGGCCGGGCCGTCCACCTGCAGACGGATCTTGCGCGCGTCCGGGCAGATCACCGACACCTGGATCTCACGTTCTGACGAGGCATAACCCCGGTACGTTTTTCCGGCAATATCCGTGCTGACCTCGCGCATCGCCTCCCGACGCAGCAGACCATTATTGATACTCTTTACTGACGAAACCACCTGACACTCTTCTTCTGCCAGGACGAAGGGAGCATGGCTGAGGGCGACGCAGGCCAGCAGCAGTAAACACGTGCGACGAATAATCAGAGACATTTTCCGTTTATCTCCTCGTAGAATTGAGTGGGATCCGCTTCCGGCAAGGTGAAACTCAGCGTGCAACGGCCAGTATCCTGCTTCGCATACAGCGTCTGGCTGGCGGAAATATCATTCAGGAAAATGATGCCGTCTTCCGGTGCAGAGGTGATGTATTCCCCTTTCCCGTTCACGACAGAGACGCCTTTCGGTAACGGCGTGCCGTCCGCGCGCGTAATGTTCAGCAGCACGCGGCGCTGGCTCAGCGTGGTGAACTTCCAGTGAGCAAATGCTCCGTGGGAGGCCTTCAGCGACGCATGACCGTTGCTGACGTCAACATTGCCCGGCAGGCTTTGGGTATCTATTTCAATCGTACTTTCGCTGAACGGTGTCAGGGCGGGCACAACCGCTCTGCCCCATTTGTCCGTCCAGACGTTACCGCGCGGGGTACCTATCGCCACCCCGGCAACGGGCTTGTCCAGCGCCACTACCGCATAGGTATCTGTTACCGGATAAGGTGAGAAGGTGACGCCATCACCGTGCGCGACAATGCCGCCGCTCAGTGCGATCGAGGAGTTACGGTTACTTTCATTGTCACCGCCAATCCCCAACGCGAGCGTGGTGTAGTGCAGGTTACTGTTCAGCGAACCATCCCAGTTGGTTACGCTGTCATCGTGATCCTGAGAGACGCCCACCGTGTAGGTGTTTTCATCGTTAAATGACCCCATGGCGCGGGTCCCGTAAGAGGCTTTACCCTCGTTTTCACGGTACCAGCTGTTGGTGGACACGCCGGTGCGGCCCAGCGGCACAGAGACGTTCACATAAAACATATCGCTGTCGCTGGTGTACTTATCACCGTGGCTGATGTCTGATTCCCAGTTTACGCTGACGTTAAAATAGCGGAACGACCGCGACCATGACGAAATGATGCGGCGGCTGTCGTATTCGCTGTTCCAGGTCTGGTTGTTGTAATAGCTCAGAGAGAAACGGCCCAGCGTCGGGTTCGACCAGCTCACGCCAACGTTGGTGTCGTATTTCGTGGTCGAGTAGTCATCGTCATCGCTGTATAACTCCTGCATTTCACGATACTTCGGCGTACCGTAGCTCCCGCCAAGGGACAGGCCGAGCCCCCACGGTAAGGCGTAGCCGAGATCCAGCGTGGTTTTGTTACCGTCGGTTTGCGAGAGGTTATCAATGGAGCCGAGAAAACCCAGCGAGGCATACATATGCTGCATCGGCACGGTGTCAATGTTGGCGGAGAAACCGTAATAGTGGTTATCTGCCATCACCATGCCGGCGAGAAAGTTCATCCGGTTATTAATGGACCAGCCGTTTGATGCGGCGACAATCCACGGCTGCGTAAAGTTTGTCTCCATGTCCTCTGCACGCCCGACGGCCAGTGAAAACCCCGGCGCGCGGCCCACGTGGTTGCTACGGAAGGTGCTGGCGGAAACCGTAAAATGGCTTTCGCTGCCGTCGGTTTCTGTCACCGTGACCTTTAAATCCGTGTTCAGGTTAGCAACCGGCACATCGCTTAAGGTGAACGGCCCGGCTGGCACCAGCGTGGAGAAGATCAGCTGTCCACCCTGGCGAATGTCCACGCGCGCCTGGGCGTTGCGGGCAATACCACTCACCTCAATACCGCTGCTGTAGCCCGGCAGGAGAGCGTTATCCGGCATCATCTGTACGCCATAGATGCCGGGGATACTGAAGCGGCTGTTGGCGATGTTAATTTGCCCCCCCTGCACCATCACACCGTAGTCGGTAAAGGTGCGTTGTGCGTAGGTGTAGAGCGATTCGCTCTCGAACGCCATGCCGCTGCCGTCGCTGATAAACTGCGAACTGCGCACAATCCAGTCGCCTGCGTTAAAGCCAAATTCAAACGAAGACTGAAAGCGATCGGACTTATCACCATCAAAGTCGTAATGGGTGCCAAACATGGAGTAGTTCAGCATAGCCGCGCGTCCGCCACGCACGTCAGCCACCTGGCGGCCACTTTCCGGGTTAATGGCCTCCGGCGGAACAACCAGAGAAATTTCGTCTACGTCTGGAGAAGTGACGACCGTTGCGTTTTTCCAGTACTGGTGAATTGAAGGGCACGTTTCACGCTTGAGTTTTTTATATAATCCGGCGGCGTCCAGAAATTCCCCATCAATACACGGAAGACCTTCATCATTAAATTTCACGGGCATAATGCCGCGCTTTTTTCCGTTAATAAGCACGGTGACATTATGGTAACCCGGCATAAATCGCGGGGCGACGGCATAATAGTCAGCAATAGCCGGATCGAGGCCATTCTCTTTTAACGCCTGGGTATCGAAAAACGCTCTTGCCAGCTCCATAGTGGGCGCTGCCGTTGGCAGAATCTCTGCACGAATTCCGAATGCCACCGCGCTCAGGCAAAATGCCAGCACGCCTGTTTTACAGGGGGAAATTTTCATGGCCACTCCGTCGGGTATTATTATTTTACTTCAGCAACGTAAGAACTGGCTTTATAGCCAAAGCGGGTAGCAGGGTACATTTCTACCTTGTTATTCTGCCCGGATATTTTGTTTTCTGACGTCGCTATCATCGTCTGGCCGGGAAGGATATAGCTTTTGTCAAATTTGACCTTAATTCGTGACGGTAATAACGTGGCGTTTTGCTCCATACGCACCACATAAGGCGTATCGTTTACCACCGTCAGGTTGCCATTTTTAATCTGCCAGCGCAGATCTTTCCACGGCTCCATATTCACGTCGAGACCCGCCGGGTGAATAATGACCGGGAGATTCTGGCTGAACACCATTTTTACTTTATTCTGCTCTCGTTGCGGAATAGTGGAAAAAATGACGCGTTTTAAGTGTTCTGTTTTTAATTTTTCCGCACTGTCTTTTAAGACAAAGCGGACACGCTGCGTTTTACCGGCATTTACACGTACCACCGGTTGAGTGACAATAACACCGGGTGTGGGATCGTCCGGTAAATCGACAATACGGGTATAAAGAAGCTGGGCGGTATCGTCGCTATTTTTCACATCCATGCTCGCTCCCCGCTCGTCTTCGTTGATTAACAGCAGGGAAGTATCTGGCACCATACCGGCGGCAAATGTCTGCAACGACGAAAGCAGGCAAACGCAGAGCAACGTTTTTTTAGAGAGAATCATAATATTAGTCCGTTAATATTGATGGAAACTGCTCCCCTAATCAGAGGAGCAGTGAATTATCAGCACTGTGATAATCAGAGGTAAACCAGCTCAACGTTGGTTAAACCGTCCAGCGTCACCTCATCCGTGACGTTTAAATCGTTGGTTGGGTTAATTGTGGCGCTTACAGCAACTTTGAAGTTGATCTTGCTTTGAGCAGAAAGCTCGGTACCCGATCTCTCCGTACTAAATCCATATATTTCAGAGTTATTGCTGGTAATTTGCGTATAGTCGACACCTTTAGTGCCCCAGATTTTACCAGCGTCTACGCTCACCATTGGGTAAAGTGAGTCGCCATTAGCGTTGGTGTTAACACCTTGCGTGCGGGGTATCGCTAATGTATAGGCACCAATTTTTTTATCATTATACAATCCCAAGCCAAACACATAAGCTGGCGAACCGGCAAAACCATTACCCATGTTGATACTTTCTGTTGGGGAAGAGTCGTCGCGCGAATCGGTAAACTTCACCGCAACACGCGTGGCTTCTTCACAGGTAATGGCAACAGGAATTTCTTTCATATCCGTCAGCGGGGTTACACTTGTCGAATTGAGAGAAGAAACTTTCATGGTACCGAAGTCAGCCACACCGCCGCCGCTTGGGAAGGCTGGGGTGCATGATGATGGAAGGATTTTACCTGTTACTTTAATATCAATGCTTTGTGCAGCCATAGCTGTATTAACCGACAGGGCTAACGCTGTAACCAGCATTCCTTTTTTGATCAGTGCGTTCATTCAATTTCCTTATTAAGGTGAAATACAAAAGAAAGCCAAATGCCGACATTTGGCCGAGGGTATCGATAAGCAATGTTAATTGCCGGAAAATACCAGCATCAATAACCGCTATCAATTGCCTGACCCATCTTTAGGATTTAGACCTGAGGAATTCCTTAACTATTAAGATCAATTATTTGGAATATGAATGTAAATAGCGCCAGAGGCTTAAAAGCATTGAAGGGAATTATGTTATCGACAGTCTTATCAGACAAATTATTTAAGAGGGTTATTTAACGATGAGCGCTAAACAGGAATAACGATTGAGAAGGGAGAGGAGATATCGCCTTTGCAAGCGAGAAGCAGGATGGCTTTATGTTTACACCTGTCCCTGCTCCGAAGAGCAAGGGACAGTGGCAACACAACTTATTTGTTCAGTTCCGCGGTCATGTGTACGCGGTTACCAGAGAACGCCTGAGTAATTTTGTAAGAGGACGCGCCCGCTTCCTGAGCCTGAGCAGCGATTTTCGCTTCTGCACCATCCAGCGTGGAGGCGGAAGCGGTGACAGTCTGTGCAGCGAAAGAACCGAATGAAGCAGCCAGAGCGATTACAGCGACAAAAGTTTTGATGCTTTTCATGATATAAACCCTTTCGTTAAGTTGTTTAGGTAAGGCACCGTGCCTTGATGAGATAAATACTAGACCTCATAACCGACAACTAAAAGCGGAAGGATTTGCTATTATCATTCAAAATTACTGATCAACAATTAATCGCTGCGGATGGGTATAAATTGTCGCCCTTCCCGGTTTGCAGAACCCCACCAGCGTCAGGTTACAACGCTCTGCCACCTCTACCGCCAGCGTCGTCGCCGCCGATACCGCAAACAGGATTTCGACGCCGCACATTGCAGACTTTTGCACCATCTCGTAGCTGGCGCGGCTGGAAACCAGCGCTGCGCCGTGCTGCCAGAGATCGCTCTCCCGCGCCCGACGACCCATCAGTTTATCCAGTGCCACGTGACGTCCCACGTCTTCATGCCCACCGGCGATCTCGCCTGATGGCAGAACCCATGCCGCCGCATGCGTACAGCCGCTCAACTGGCCGATGGGCTGCACGTCGTTGAGGTGGGCAAGCGCGTGGTTGAGGTTGGCCAGATTGAAGGTCTGCGTAAAGGGCAGCGGCGCGACAGGTTTGCCGATATCGTTCAGTTGCTCAACGCCACAGACGCCGCACCCTGTTCGCCCGGCCAACGCGCGACGACGCTCCTTCAGCCCCATAAAGCGACGACTGGAGAGTTCGATCTGCACTTCCAGACCGTTGCAGGCCTGAACCACATCCATGCCGTAAATGTCCTGCGGATGGGCAATGATGCCTTCCGAGAGCGAAAACCCGATGGCGAACAGTTCAAGATCTTTTGGCGACGCCATCATCACAACGTGCGAGATGCCGTTGTACACCAGGGCGACGGGAACTTCTTCCGCCAGAAAATCGGGCGTGGCGTGGGTAATGTGAGGGGGTCGATGTACCGACAGCTCCACAATGCCTGCTGGCAGCGGTGACGAGTGGGTAGCACGGTTTTGTTTAGACACAACGGTTTTCCTGAACAACCACGGAGGTGAGCCTGCTATTGCAGCATAAACCACAGGCCTTACGCATAGTATGGATCAACTTTTCAGCACCCAACCGCCTCAAGTTTACCTACTCATTCTGGAGAGGTGCAACCGGCGCCATGCTACACCCCTGTAACATGCGGGGTTAATAATGTGATTGATATCACACTTTATAATCAACACGGTGATAATACGTTCACTTTGTATTAACGCCATTGGAACAGGCGTACCGACATTGTGGTATTCTGGTGATATCCCCCGGAGAAATGAGGGATTAACGCAAATTTTTCTCCTTTGCGGTCATTATTCAACCGCGAAGTCAAAACTACATATGTAAGCAATGTCGAAACAAGGAGTGACCCATGCAGGTCAGCAGAAGGCAGTTCTTTAAGATCTGCGCTGGCGGTATGGCAGGCACCACGGCAGCGGCACTGGGCTTTGCGCCTGGCGTAGCGCTGGCGGAAACGCGGCAGTATAAACTGCTGCGCACCCGTGAAACCCGTAATACCTGTACGTACTGCTCTGTCGGTTGCGGGCTGTTAATGTATAGCCTCGGCGACGGTGCTAAAAACGCCAAAGCGTCTATCTTCCACATCGAAGGCGACCCGGACCACCCGGTCAACCGCGGCGCGCTGTGCCCGAAAGGGGCCGGTCTGGTGGACTTTATCCACTCCGAAAGCCGTCTGAAATTCCCGGAATATCGCGCGCCTGGCTCTGATAAATGGCAGCAAATCAGCTGGGAAGAAGCATTTGACCGCATCGCTAAACTGATTAAAGAAGACCGCGATGCCAACTTTATTGCGAAGAACGCCGACGGCGTGACGGTCAACCGCTGGCTCTCCACCGGGATGCTGTGTGCATCGGCTTCCAGTAACGAAACCGGCTATTTAACCCAGAAATTCACGCGCGCACTCGGTATGCTCGCGGTCGACAACCAGGCGCGTGTCTGACACGGACCAACGGTAGCAAGTCTTGCTCCAACATTTGGTCGCGGTGCGATGACCAACCACTGGGTCGACATCAAGAACGCCAACCTCATTGTGGTGATGGGCGGTAACGCCGCTGAAGCGCACCCTGTCGGGTTCCGCTGGGCGATGGAAGCCAAAATCCACAACGGTGCGAAACTGATTGTGATCGATCCCCGCTTTACGCGTACAGCGTCAGTGGCGGATTTCTACACCCCTATTCGTTCAGGTACTGACATCACTTTCCTGTCAGGCGTATTGCTGTACCTGATGACTAACGAAAAATACAACCGCGAATACACCGAAGCCTATACCAACGCCAGCCTGATCGTGCGTGAGGATTACCACTTCGAAGATGGCCTGTTCAGCGGTTACGACGCCGAAAAACGCAAGTACGACAAAACCAGCTGGAACTACGAGCTGGACGAGAACGGCTTTGCGAAGCGCGACACCACCCTGCAACACCCGCGCTGCGTGTGGAACCTGCTGAAAGAGCACGTTTCCCGCTATACGCCGGATGTTGTTGAGAACATCTGTGGTACGCCAAAGGCTGACTTCCTGAAGGTCTGCGAGCTTATCGCCGAAACCAGCGCGAAAGACAAAACCGCGTCGTTCCTGTATGCCCTCGGCTGGACGCAACACTCCATTGGTGCGCAGAACATCCGTACCATGGCGATGGTTCAGCTGCTGCTCGGCAACATGGGGATGGCAGGCGGCGGCGTGAACGCCCTGCGCGGTCACTCCAACATTCAGGGTCTGACCGACCTCGGCCTGCTGTCACAAAGCCTGACAGGTTATATGAACCTGCCAAGCGAGAAACAACCGGACCTGCAAACCTACCTGACAGCCAGCACGCCAAAACCGCTGCTTGAAGGCCAGGTGAACTACTGGGGCAACTATCCGAAGTTCTTCGTCTCGCTGATGAAAGCCTTCTACGGCGACAAAGCGACGGCGGAAAACAGCTGGGGCTTTGACTGGCTGCCGAAGTGGGACAAAGGTTACGACGTGCTGCAGTACTTCGAGATGATGCACCAGGGTCAGGTCAACGGCTACATTTGCCAGGGCTTTAACCCGGTCGCCTCGTTCCCGAACAAGAACAAGGTTGTCGAGTCTCTGTCGAAACTGAAGTTCCTGATTACCATCGACCCGCTCAACACCGAGACCTCGACCTTCTGGCAGAACCACGGTGAATCGAACGACGTCGATCCGTCAAAAATTCAGACCGAAGTATTCCGTCTGCCATCAACCTGCTTCGCGGAAGAGAACGGTTCTATCGTCAACTCTGGCCGCTGGTTGCAGTGGCACTGGAAAGGTGCGGACGCCCCGGGCATCGCCATGAACGACGGCGAGATCCTGGCCGGTATCTTCTTACGCCTGCGTAAGATGTACGCGGCAGAAGGCGGCGCGAACCCGGAACCGGTTCTGAACATGACCTGGAACTACTCGACGCCGGAGAATCCATCCCCGGAAGAAGTGGCGATGGAGAGCAACGGTAAGGCGCTGGCGGACGTTATCGACCCGGCCACCGGTACCGTGCTGGCGAAGAAAGGCGATCAGCTCAGCACTTTCGCGCACCTGCGTGATGACGGCACCACCTCAAGCGGTTGCTGGATCTTTACCGGTAGCTGGACGCCGAAAGGCAACCAGATGGCCAACCGCGATAACGCCGACCCGTCGGGCCTCGGCAATACGCTGGGCTGGGCATGGGCATGGCCGCTGAACCGCCGCATTCTCTATAACCGTGCCTCCGCTGACCCGCAGGGTAACCCGTGGGATCCGAAGCGTCAGCTTCTGAAATGGGACGGCGCGAAATGGGGCGGCGTGGATATTCCGGACTACAGCACTGCCGCACCAGGCAGCGATGTCGGGCCGTTTATCATGCAGCCTGAAGGGATGGGACGCCTGTTTGCCATCGATAAAATGGCGGAAGGGCCGTTCCCGGAACACTACGAGCCGTTTGAAACGCCGCTGGGTACTAACCCGCTGCACCCGAACGTGGTCTCTAACCCGGCTGCCCGTATCTTTAAGGGCGACTTTGAAGCGCTGGGTAAAAAAGACAAGTTCCCGTATGTGGGCACCACTTACCGTCTGACCGAGCACTTCCACTACTGGACCAAGCACGCGCTACTTAACGCCATCGCGCAGCCGGAACAGTTTGTGGAGATCGGCGAGAAGCTGGCGAACAAGCTCGGCATTGCCCATGGCGATACCGTGAAGGTCTCCTCCAACCGTGGCTATATCAAGGCCAAGGCGGTAGTGACCAAGCGTATTCGCACGCTGAACGTACACGGTCAGCAGGTGGATACCATCGGTATTCCGATTCACTGGGGTTATGAGGGCGTGGCGAAGAAAGGGTTCATTGCGAACACCCTGACGCCATTCGTCGGTGATGCGAACACGCAGACGCCGGAGTTTAAGGCCTTCCTCGTGAACGTGGAAAAGGTGTAACGGAGACGACTTATGGCTTATCAATCTCAGGACATTATTCGTCGTTCCGCGACTAACGGTTTCACGCCCGCGCCTCAGGTGCGGGACCACCAGCAGATCGTTGCGAAGCTTATCGACGTTACCACCTGTATCGGCTGTAAAGCCTGTCAGGTGGCCTGTTCAGAGTGGAACGACCTCCGTGACGAAGTGGGTCACAACGTCGGGGTGTACGACAACCCGGCCGACCTGACCGCCAAGTCCTGGACGGTAATGCGTTTCTCTGAAGTGGAGCAAAACGACAAACTGGAATGGCTTATCCGCAAAGATGGCTGTATGCACTGTGCGGATCCGGGCTGCCTGAAGGCGTGTCCGTCAGAAGGGGCTATCATTCAGTATGCCAACGGCATTGTCGACTTCCAGTCCGAGCAGTGCATCGGCTGCGGCTACTGCATCGCGGGCTGCCCGTTTGACGTGCCGCGACTGAACCCGGAAGACAACCGCGTCTACAAATGTACGCTGTGCGTTGACCGCGTGAACGTTGGCCAGGAGCCAGCCTGCGTGAAAACCTGTCCAACCGGCGCCATCCACTTTGGCTCCAAAGAGGATATGAAAACGCTGGCGGCCGAACGAGTAGGTGAACTGAAAACCCGTGGTTACGATAACGCTGGCCTGTACGATCCGGCCGGTGTGGGCGGTACGCACGTCATGTACGTGTTGCACCATGCCGACAAGCCGAATCTGTATCACGGCCTGCCGGAGAACCCGGAAATCAGCGCCACCGTGAAGTTCTGGAAAGGCATCTGGAAACCGCTGGCAGCGGTAGGCTTTGCTGCCACCTTCGCAGCGAGCATCTTCCACTACGTCGGCGTCGGTCCGAACCGCGCGGAAGAGGAAGACGACAACCTGCATGAAGAGAAAGACGAGGTGCGCAAATGAAAAAACGTGACACCATCGTGCGCTACACCGCGCCGGAACGCATCAACCACTGGGTCACCGCCTTCTGCTTTATGCTGGCGGCGATAAGCGGGCTGGGGTTCTTCTTCCCGTCCTTCAACTGGCTGATGCAGATACTGGGTACGCCACAGCTGGCGCGCATCCTTCACCCGTTCGTGGGTGTGGTGATGTTTGCCTCGTTTATCATCATGTTTTTCCGTTACTGGCACCATAACCTAATCAATCGGGATGATATCTTTTGGGCGAAGAATATTCGTAAGATCGTCGTCAACGAGGAAGTGGGTGACACCGGGCGTTATAACTTCGGCCAGAAGTGCGTATTCTGGGCGGCGATTATCTTCCTGGTCCTGTTGCTGGTGAGCGGCGTGATCATCTGGCGTCCGTACTTTGCGCCTGCTTTCTCAATCCCGGTGATCCGATTCGCGCTGATGCTGCATTCATTTGCCGCAGTGGCGTTAATTGTGGTTATCATGGTGCATATTTACGCCGCCCTCTGGGTGAAAGGCACCATTACCGCGATGGTGGAAGGATGGGTAACCAAAACGTGGGCGAAGAAACATCACCCGCGCTGGTACCGTGAAGTCCGCCAGAAACAGGAAAAGTCATCTGAATGAGTATTCGCATAATCCCGCAAGATGAGCTGGGGTCGAGCGAGAAACGCACGGCGGAATATATTCCGCCGTTGTTATTCCCCAGACTCAAGAACCTCTACAACCGCCGTGCAGAGCGCCTGCGCGAGCTGGCAGAGAACAACCCGCTGGGCGATTTTCTGCGTTTTGCCGCGCTGGTTGCCCATGCGCAGGAAGTGGTGCTGTACGACCACCCGCTACAAATGGACCTGACTGCGCGCATCAAAGAAGCCAGTGAGCAGGGCAAGCCGCCGCTGGATATTCACGTCCTGCCGCGTGACAAGCACTGGCATAAGCTGCTGCATTCTCTGATTGCCGAGCTGAAGCCCGAGATGAGCGGCACCGCGCTGGCGGTCATTGAGAACCTGGAAAAAGCCTCCGATCAGGAGCTGGAAGAGATGGCGAGCGCGCTGTTTGCCTCTGACTTCTCGCTGGTCAGCAGCGATAAAGCGCCGTTTATCTGGGCTGCGCTGTCGCTCTACTGGGCGCAAATGGCCAGCCTGATCCCCGGTAAAGCGCGCGCCGAATACGGCGAAGCGCGCCAGTTCTGTCCGGTGTGTGGCTCAATGCCAGTCTCCAGCATGGTACAGATCGGCACCACCCAGGGGCTGCGCTACCTGCATTGCAACCTGTGTGAAACCGAGTGGCATGTGGTGCGCGTGAAGTGTAGCAACTGCGAGCAGACCCGCGATCTGAACTACTGGTCACTGGAAAATGAAGACGCGGCGGTAAAAGCTGAAAGTTGCGGCGATTGCGGTACGTATCTGAAGATTCTGTATCAGGAAAAAGACCCGAAAGTTGAAGCGGTGGCCGACGATCTCGCCTCGCTGATTCTGGACGCCAAAATGGAGCAAGAGGGCTTTGCCCGTAGCTCTATCAACCCGTTCCTGTTCCCGGGTGAAGGGGAGTAATCTCCCTCATTAGCCCGGCAAGCAACTTTGCTGTCGGGCTAATTAATCTGATAAAGCCGAAATAACGTGCTGTGGATCATTCGCAATTGCACGCAACAATGCCTTTGCGGGGCCGGTAGGCGAACGCCGTCCTTGTTCCCAGTTACGCAACGTATCAACGCTGACTGAGATTAAGTTCGCGAATTTACTTTGGGACAACCCAGACGCCTGACGAATTTCTTTGATTTTCATCGCATCGATTTGAAAGGTGCGCGACGGCTCGCGTTTCCCCCCGACAATGTCATCCATCTGAGCTATGCTTTGTGTTAATCGCTCAAACAGTGCCTTATCCATTTACCACCTCTCAATCATCTTTTTCAGAATGGCTTTTTCTCTCGCGGACAGGTCATCTTTGATCCCTTTGCGATAGATGAGCAGCAATCTGATTTCAAACTCGTGGGTACGATGAAAATAAATAACCCTTACTCCACCGCGCTTTCCCCTGCCTCCTGAAAGCCAACGAATCTTTCGCAGCCCCCCGGTATTCTGGATCAGATCGCCATAATCAGGTTGTGTTGCCAGGAACACCTGGAGCTTATGGTATTCGTCGTCATCCAGTAACGTTTTGACGTCTTCTGTGAAGATATCCGTTTCAATGAATAGCATAAATTATACGCCATTGGCTTAGAGTAACACATCTCTAATGTACGTCAATGACGTACCCCTATGTGAGGTACGTTATTGAGTTTTCAGTAACATATCCATTTATTTCATTGAATGAAGTTGGTTTCTGCGAGCCTTTTTCCAAATCTCTGGTTCTACTTAATTTGATTGTTTTCATCTGCCTTCATACAGGTTATAAGACTGTGCATACATACAGCAAAAGGACATCACCATGGCACTGGAAAAGGGTATTGATAAGCTTGTGCAGGATTTTATCGCTGCAGGCCGACCTGGCGCGCGTAAGCAGAGTATTGATGACCGGAGAGCCGGATATGTAGCCAGCACTGTACTTGCCGGCGAGACCGAAACCCGCGTGCAGGTTGAAACGCTTGTCATTGATGGCCTTACCTTTCGGGTATTTTCGCCTCTCAATGTCTCTGAAAAGTTACCTTGTGCCCTCTACTACCATGGCGGTTGTTTTGTCAGCGGTGGGTTTGCAACCCATGACAATCAGCTCCGCCAGCTGGCGTATTACGGTCAGTGTCGGGTGGTTGCGGTTCAGTACAGGCTAGCACCGGAGCATACCTTCCCCGCTGCGCATGATGATGCAGAGAGAGCGGCGGAGCTTGTCTGGCAACATGCAGAAAAAGTCGGTGTGGATAAAAACCGGATTACGCTTTGTGGTGACAGTGCAGGCGGCCATCTGGCGCTGGTCACCGCGCTGCGGCTCAAGGCTAAAACACAGTGGAATCCGGCCCAGCTTATCCTTATCTACCCCATGCTCGACGCCACAGCCAGCTTTGCAAGCTACACCCATAATGGGCAGGACTACGTTATCACGCGCGATACGCTGCTGAGTGGTTATGACATGTACCTGGCAGAGACAGACCGCCGGGACCCTGAAGCCAGCCCACTCTGGCGGGATGATTTCAACGGCCTGCCGCCGGTACATATTATTACCGCCGAGTACGATCCGCTATGCGACGAGGGTCAGGCACTTTATCAACATATGACAGAACAAGGGGTTATTTGCACAGCGCAGCATTGGCTGGGTGTCATCCACGGCTTCTTCCAGCTTGCCGGCGTCAGTCCATCAGCACGAGACGTTCTTCGGGACATCGCCTGGCGGATCAACTCCGCCCGGCGATAACATCGGGGAACTTTATTCCTCCTCGTTCCCGCCCTCTTCATACGCGCCAAACGGCTTCGCAGGCAGAACGATATAGGTACCTTCAAACACCGCGCCTGAGGTTTCATCGCCAAAGAGTTCAACCTGCATCTGTACACGGGCTTTGCGGCCGCGCGCCAGGCGGTCGAGATCGCCCCCCAAAGAGCCGAGATCGGCCACGGCGCTCGGTTTACCGCTTATGGGGGCGCTGTAGCGAATATGGGCATCAGCCAGAATGATCGTGCCGCCAAGGTGGCGTTCACGCAGCATCAGCCAGATAAGCCCCCAGCCGGTGAGCGTGGCGAGCGAAAACAGGCTGCCGGCAAATAGCGTGTGGTGCGGGTTCTGGTTGCCGGTTTCCGGCATGGTGGTAATGAATTTTTGCCCGGTGTACTGCTGAATACGCACCCCCATCTTTTCACTCAGAGGGATGTGCTGATACCAGGCCTGCTGAAGCTGTCCGCACCAGTCCGCGCGGTGGAGAATATCATCCAGCGTGGCGATGGGTTTAATCATTAAAAAGTGGCGAATCGGCGTGGTTTGCGGGGTCGTAATTTCCCCCTGATTAACAAAACCGAGTTTGGCGAAGAACTCAACGGCATCTTCGCGGGCGCTACAGGTCACGCGTTTAACGCCTTCCTGACGGGCCACTGACTCAAGGGTCATCGCCATCAGCGTACCTAACCCTTTGTCCTGCACGGAGGGATGGACCGCCATAAAACGAATAGAGGCTTCGTTATCGGCATTAATATACAGACGCCCGACTGCAACGAGGTTACCCTCTTCGTCCATCACCATCTGATGATGTGCCATGGCGTCCCAGGCGTCGCGTTCAGACCCTTTAGGCTGATGTAATGGCTTGCGCAGCATTTCCCAGCGGAACTGGTAATAGGCTTCTAACTCTTCTTCCGTTTGCGGTACTCGAAGGTGATACATAGCTGTACTCTCTCTTGTTACCCGCGGCCACGCCGCCAGTTGGCTCATACCTGGAGCCAGAATGTGACGGGGCCATCGTTCACCAGCGATACCTGCATATCTGCAGCAAATCGTCCGGTTTGCGTATTCATTTCCTGTTGGCGACAACGCTCAACAAAGTACTCGTAAAGCGATTCTGCCCGATCCGGGGCCGCACCTTTTGAGAAACTCGGGCGCATGCCGCGTTCGGTATCGGCGGCCAGCGTAAACTGGGAAACCACCAGCACGCTTCCGCCCGATTGCTGGACGTTAAGGTTCATTTTGCCTTCCGCATCACTGAAGATACGGTAGCCCAGCACGCGTTCACATAAGCGGTTGGCTTTTTGTTCGTCGTCATCCTTTTCGACACCTAACAACACTAAAAGTCCTGGGCCAATTTCACCCGTCACCTCTCCCTCCACGGTGACGCTGGCACGGGTTACGCGCTGTATCAATGCAATCATGGTTGGTCTGCTTCTTGTTGTTTTTCAGCTTCTGCTGCTTTTTTAAGTTCGCGGTATACGCCGAGAGTGACAGTTATTTCCGCACCAAGCAAGACGATACACCAGGTCCAGTAAACCCAGACAAACAAAATGGGGATCACCGCCAGTACGCCGTAAATGAGCTGATAGGAGGGGAACATGGTGATGTAAAGGGCAAACCCCTTTTTGCCCAGTTCGAAGAGTACCGCTGCCACCAGTGCGCCAACAACCGCATCACGGTTCGGCACGCGCGTGGTCGGCACCACACTGTAGAGCAGCCAGAAAGAGAGCCACGATAAAATCAGCGGGAAGATACGCAACACGTTATCAATGGCACCGTTGAGATCGCTGGCCCAGCGCAGGGAGAGCAGATAGGAGCTAATCGCCAGGCTCGCCCCCGCCAGCAGCGGGCCGAGAGTTAAAATCATCCAGTAAACAGCAAAGGAGTAGACCTTCGGGCGGACTTTTTTACTCCGCCAGATTGTATTAAGCGCACTGTCGATGGAGTACATCAGCAGCAGCGCGGTGACGATAAGCCCGCACGCCCCCACTGCCGTCATCTTGCTGGAGTTTGCGACAAACTGTTCAATGTAGTTCTGGATCACATCGCCAGTGGCAGGAATAAAATTCGCAAAGACGAAGTGGCGCAGCTGCAGGCTGACCTCTGCAAACATGGGAAAAGCGGAAAAAAGGGCAAAAATAACCGCCACCAGCGGTACCAGGGAGAGCAACGACACGTAGGCGAGGTTACCCGCCAGCGTGGTCATGTTGTCCTCATCAATACGGTGCCAGAGGAGTTTTAGCCAGGCCCTGAGCGGGCGAGTATGGTGCGTGGCTTTTTGATGAACGGTTTTTAGCATAACTGCTTCGCAAAGTAGTTCGGTATCGTCTCTTTTCCGGTCACCAGAATTGACGTAATACCCAACTGGTTAGCTCCCTCTATATTATCGGCATTGTCATCGAAAAAGACCGCATCGGACGCGGAGAATCCTTCCGCTTGCAGTACCGCCTGATAAATTCGCGCTTCGGGTTTACGCATCCCCATCTCCTGCGAGAGGTAGATTTTATCTGCTGCAGCCTTAACTTCTGGGTATTCCTCTGGCCAGAACGTGGTGTGCAGGCGGTTGGTGTTCGACAGCACGACGACCCGGTGACCCTGCTCGCGAAGTTTATGCATGATGTCGATAACCTCAGGGCGGATAGCGACAAATACAGCCTGCCAGCCGTGGGAGAACTGTTCGTAGCTTAACGGCAGATCCATTTCATGGCACAGACGTTCAGCAAACACTTCGTCGCTGATCTCACCCCGTTCATGCTGATGGAATGTCTCGCCCATGGCGAAACTCTGTTTTAACGTCGCCAGCGGGACACGGCTAAAATCGCTCCATGCGCCCAGCACCCGATTGAAATCGATATCGACGATTACATTTCCTAAGTCAAAGATATAAAGCATGTTTATCTCCTGCTCGCCGTGGAAAAGTAACTGTAGCGGGAAAGATAAGGTTTGGCTATGCGCCAGATTCAGCTTAAAGAAAGGAACGGCCCGAAGGGATTTTCGGGCCGTCAGAGAGGTTATCCAGCCTGCTGCTCGTCGCCTGTGCTGACTTCGACAACTTCTACCTTGCTGAATTTGAGATGATTATGTAGCGCAGAGCCGGGCAGTTCATCGGTAAAGAGCGCCGTTGCCTGCGCCACGTTGCCAATTTCCACGGCGGCAGAAGCGGTGTATTTCGTATGATCGGCCGCCAGTAAAATATGTCTGGCATGAGCCATCATCGTTTTCACCACGCTGGCTTCATTGACGTCAAACTCCATCATCGCGCCGTCGTGTTCAATCGCCCCCACGCTGGTCACCAGATAATCCGCCCGAAAGCCAGACACGAACGCCGTCGCTGCCGGACCGATAATGCCGCCGTTATGTGGACGCAGCGTACCGCCGGGCACCATCACCTCAAAACGCGGATTTTTATAGAGGATGTGTGCCACCCGCAGACTGTTAGTGATGATACGCAGATGGTTATGGTTGAGCAGCGCACGAGCCACGTGCTCCACGGTCGTGCCAATGGTGATGAAAATAGTGGAACCATCAGGAATATAGTCTGCAATCGCTTCGGCAATCGCCCGCTTCTCTTCAGTCAGCGACACTTCGCGCTGCTCAAAGGCCGTGTTCACCACGCTGGATGCCCTGCCCGCACCGCCATGATGTCGCGTAATCAGTCCCTGTTCGCTCAGCTTGCGGATATCCCGGCGCACGGTTTGCGTCGAGACGTCCAGCAGCTGCGCCAGTTCATCAATGTTCATATATCCGCGATCGGCTATCAGCGTCAGCAGCTGATCGTGACGCGGGTTGCCGGTCAGTTCGGTAAGGCTCATGGGCTGTCCTCTGAAAACCATCACGCCCCGCATTTTATACAAAAAGTGACAAAAAAGAGCGGGTTTGATCACAGTCGGGTATACCTGCGCGACCGCCGGGCTGAGTACATTTCAGCGCGGCGACGGCGCTGGCGAAACGCACGGCTTGCGCTGGAGATAACCGTTGCGCCAGGCTGACCGCCAGGGCACCGTGGAAAACATCCCCCGCCCCGGTGGTATCAACCACCTCGACCTCAAAACCCGGCTGATGGCACAGGGCATCGTTCTCCAGCCAAAAGCAGCCGTCCCGGCCCTGCGTGACATAGACGTGTCCATTTGTGAGCGTTTGTGCTTTTTTAAGCGCACCTTCCGTTTCCTCAAGATGGGTTACCCGACGCAGCCCCGGCGCGGAAAAGGCAGCATGATCGCTGAGGGCGATAAGTTCCGCGATGTCCTGAGGGGTTGTATCCGCATCGAGCAACGTTGTGACGCCTTGCTGACGGGCAAGGGTAAACGCCTGCTTCGCCCCTTCATGCCAGCGCACATCGGCTAAAACAATATCCCATTGCGAGAAGTCGATGCCCTGCAGCCAGTCTGCCGCAGCGGGAAGATCGGGGCTGGGATAGTTCGCGATGATGCGTTCCCCGCTGCCGTCCACCAGCACCGCCGATTGTGACGAGCGGGCATTTTTCACTATACGCGTATAGCGGGTGTTCACCCCCAGGGATTCCAGCTCCGCAAGCAGCCTTCTGCCGGTATCGTCGTCACCCACCCGGCCAATAAAATCCACGGATGCCCCCAGTTTTGCCGCCGCCACCGCCGCAGTTGCCGCCGGGCCGCCGCCCACTTCCGTATAGTCTTTTGCGACATATTTCCCACCTTCTTTCGGTAAATCATCGAGATACCAGATGCGATCCAGCACGGTTATGCCGACACAAACGATGCGAGTCATGGTGCTTCCTTCTGCAATTTCTGATGCCTTCATTTTAATTTCATCAAATGTTTAAAAAGTGACCCCTGTCAATTTTTTGACTATAAATTACAAATACGATCAAAAACAGACAACTTAAACGCGCAAAAATTGACACGATATGACAGGAGAGAGGCATGTCAGCAATCGCATTTATCGGTTTAGGGCAGATGGGCGCGCCAATGGCGAAGAATCTGTTGAAGCAAGGTCACCAGCTTCAGGTCTTTGATGTGAACCCGCAGGCGGTTCAGATCCTGGTGGAGAGCGGCGCGAAGGCGGCGGCAACGCCCGCGCAGGCCGCAACGGATGCCGAGTTCGTCATTACCATGCTGCCCAACGGCGACCTGGTGCGCAGCGTGTTGTTTGGCGAAAATGGCGTTTGCGAAGGCTTATCTCGCGACGCGCTGGTGATCGATATGTCGACCATTCATCCCCTGCAAACCGACGCGTTGATCCGCGACATGTCCGGGCGTGGCTTCAGCCTGATGGACGTACCTGTCGGGCGCACCTCAGACCATGCCATCGCCGGCACGCTGCTCCTGCTGGCAGGCGGCACGGCGGAGCAGGTTGAGCGCGCCACCCCCGTCTTAATGGCGATGGGCAATGAGCTGATTAACGCCGGCGGGCCGGGCATGGGCATCCGCGTGAAGCTTATCAATAACTACATGAGCATTGCGCTAAACGCCTTGTCCGCCGAGGCGGCCGTGCTGTGTGAAGCGCTCGGCCTCTCCTTTGAGGTGGCGCTCAAGGTCATGAGCGGCACGCCTGCAGGTAAAGGCCATTTCACCACCTCCTGGCCGAACAAGGTGCTGAAAGGTGATCTTTCACCCGCCTTCATGATCGACCTTGCACATAAAGATCTGGGGATCGCCCTGGACGTGGCCAACCAGCTCCACGTTCCGATGCCGCTGGGCGCGGCTTCCCGCGAAGTTTACAACCAGGCACGCGCCGCCGGGCGCGGGCGCGAAGACTGGACAGCCATTCTTGAACAGGTTCGCGCATCTGCCGGGCTGAAAAAATCACACTGATACGAAAGGACTGAGGAATGACGATGTACACCCTGAAAGATATCACCCGACCTTCCGGAGGTTTTGCGATGCTGGCCGTCGATCAGCGCGAAGCGATGCGCCTGATGTTTGCCGCAGCAGGTGCGCCAGTGCCGGTCACGGACCAGCATCTGACGGATTTTAAGGTTAATGCGGCGAAAATTCTGTCGCCGTACGCCTCTGCCATTCTCGTCGACCAGCAGTTCTGCTATCGCCAGATTGTGGAGCAGCAGGCCGTGGCTAAAAGCTGCGCGCTGATTGTGGCGGCCGACGAGTTTATTCCTGGGAACGGTATTCCCGTCGACAGCGTGACGATCGACAAGAACATCGATGCGCAGGCGGTCAAACGCGATGGCGGCAAGGCGCTGAAATTACTGGTGCTATGGCGTAGCGATGAAGACGCGCAGCAGCGCCTTGAGATGGTGAAGGCATTTAACTCCCTGTGCCACGACAACGGCCTGCTGAGCATTATCGAGCCGGTGGTGCGTCCACCGCGTCGCGGCGCCGGGTTTAACCGCGAACAGGCGATTATCGATGCGGCCAAAGAGCTGGGTGACAGCGGTGCAGACCTCTACAAAGTGGAGATGCCGCTGTTGGGTAAAGGCACGCAGCAGGAACTGCTGGCGGCCTCGCAGAAGCTGAACGAGCACATCGCCATGCCGTGGGTGATCCTCTCCTCCGGCGTGGACGAAAAATTATTCCCGCGCGCCGTGAGCGTTGCCATGCAGGCGGGGGCATCAGGCTTTTTAGCCGGTCGCGCCGTCTGGTCATCGGTGATTGGCCTGCCGGACACCGGGCTGATGCTTCGCGATATTTCCGTACCTAAACTGCAGCGTCTGGGTGAGATCGTCGACGAAATGATGGCTCGCCGTTGAGAAAGGACCCGAACATGAAATGGTTTAACACCCTGAGCCATAACCGCTGGCTAGAACAAGAGACCGACCGCATTCTTGATTTCGGTAAAAACGCAGCCGTACCGACCGGCTTCGGCTGGCTGGGCAATAACGGGCAGGTTCGCAGCGATATGGGCACGCATCTGTGGATCACCGCCCGTATGCTGCACGTTTACGCGGTAGCGGCGAACATGGGTCGTCCCGGTGCGTATGCCCTGGTTGAGCACGGCATCAATGCCCTGAACGGCCCGCTGCGCGACAAACAGTACGGCGGCTGGTACGCCTGTGTTAACGATGAAGGCGTGGTGGATGCCTCCAAGCAGGGCTATCAGCACTTCTTCGTGCTGCTGGGTGCGGCGAGCGCCGTCACCACCGGACACCCGCAGGCGCGCAGGCTGCTGGACGACGCCATTGAGGTGATTGAGCGCTACTTCTGGAGCGAACAGGAGCAGATGTGCCTGGAGTCCTGGGATGAAGCGTTCAGCAAAACGGAAGATTACCGCGGCGGTAACGCCAACATGCACGCCGTGGAAGCCTTCCTCATCGTGTATGACGTAACCCACGATCGTAAATGGCTCGACCGCGCCCTGCGCATCGCCTCGGTGATTATTCACGACGTGGCGCGCAAAGGTGAGTATCGCGTTAACGAGCATTTCGATACCAACTGGAACCCGATCCGCGACTACAACATCGATAATCCCGCCCACCGTTTTCGCGCCTACGGCGGCACACCAGGGCACTGGATTGAGTGGGGCCGCCTGATGCTGCACCTGCGTGCCGCGCTGGAAGCCCGCTTCGAAACCCCACCGGCGTGGCTGCTGGAAGACGCAAAAGGACTGTTCCACGCCACCATCCGCGATGCCTGGGCGCCAGACGGAGCCGATGGGTTCGTCTACTCCGTTGGCTGGGACGGCAAGCCTATCGTGCGCGAACGCGTGCGCTGGCCGATCGTCGAGGCGATGGGCACAGCGTATGCGCTCTACACCGTAACCGGCGAGGCGCAGTACGAAGCCTGGTATCAGAAATGGTGGGATTACTGCATCAAATACCTGATGGATTACGAGAACGGATCCTGGTGGCAGGAGCTGGACACCAACAACGAAGTGACCACCAAAGTCTGGGACGGCAAGCAGGATATTTACCACCTGCTGCACTGCCTGGTGATCCCCCGCCTGCCGCTGGCCCCGGGCTTAGCCCCTGCCGTAGCCGCCGGATTACTGGATAGCCAGGCCAAATAATAAAGACGGAGTTTTCTATGCGTACCCTACACAATATTGATCTGAAAAATAACGAACATGGCTTCACCCTGCGCTGGCAGGACCGTCTGATTTTATCCCACTCCACCGATGAACCTTGCCTGTGGATCGGCGCGGGCATTGCCGATATCGAAATGTTTCGCGGCAACTTCAGCATCAAAGACAAGCTCAACGAAAAAATCGCCCTGACGGACGCGACCGTTACACAGCAAAGCGCAGGCTGGGCGATCCGCTTTACCCGTGGCGATGCGGTGAGCGCGACGCTGCTGGTGGGTATGGATGCGGAAGGCCGTCTGGAACTGAAGCTGAAAAATGATGCCACCTGTCACAACCGCATCTGGCTGCGGCTGGCGGCCCAGCCTGAAGATCATATCTACGGCTGCGGCGAGCAGTTCTCGTACTTTGATCTGCGCGGAAAGCCGTTCCCGCTGTGGACCAGCGAACAGGGGGTGGGCCGCAATAAGCAGACCTACGTGACCTGGCAGGCCGACTGCAAAGAGAACGCGGGCGGCGATTATTATTGGACCTTCTTCCCCCAGCCTACCTTCGTGAGCACCCAAAAGTACTACTGTCACGTGGATAACAGCTGCTACATGAACTTCGACTTCAGCGCGCCGGATTTCCACGAACTGGCGTTCTGGGAAGATAACGCCACGCTGCGCTTCGAATGTGCAGAAACCTACGTCGATCTGCTGGAAAAACTCACCGGCCTGCTGGGGCGTCAGCCGGAGCTGCCGGACTGGGTTTACGACGGCGTGACGCTGGGCATTCAGGGCGGCACCGGGGTGTGTCAGCACAAGCTCGACGTCATGCGCCAGGGCGGGGTGAAGGTGAACGGCATCTGGGCGCAGGACTGGTCCGGCATCCGCATGACCACCTTTGGCAAACGCGTGATGTGGAACTGGAAGTGGAACAGCGAGCTGTATCCGCAGCTTAATGAGCGTATTGCACAGTGGAAACAGGAAGGCGTGCAGTTCCTCTCCTATATCAACCCGTACGTCGCCAGCGACAAAGATCTCTGTGAAGAGGCGGCAAAACGCGGCTATCTGACCAAAAATGCCGACGGCAAGGATTACCACGTCGAGTTTGGCGAGTTCTACGCGGGCGTTATCGACCTGACCAACCCGGAAGCCTACGGCTGGTACAAAGAGGTGATCAAAAAGAACCTGATCGAACTGGGCTGCGGCGGCTGGATGGCCGATTTTGGCGAATATCTGCCAACCGATACCTTCCTGCACAACGGCGTCAGCGCGGAGATCATGCATAACGCCTGGCCTGCCCTGTGGGCCAAATGTAACTACGAGGCGCTGGAAGAGACCGGCAAGCTCGGCGAGATCCTGTTCTTCATGCGCGCAGGTTATACCGGCAGCCAGAAGCACTCGGTGATGATGTGGGCGGGAGATCAGAACGTCGACTGGAGCCTGGACGACGGTCTGGCGTCCGTCGTACCTGCTGCGCTGTCTCTGGCGATGACCGGTCACGGGCTGCACCACAGCGACATCGGCGGCTATACCACCCTGTTCGAGATGAAACGCACCAAAGAGCTGTTGCTGCGCTGGTGCGACTTCAGCGCCTTTACGCCGATGATGCGTACCCACGAAGGTAACCGCCCGGGTGACAACTGGCAGTTCGACGGCGACGCCGAAACCATCGCGCACTTTGCACGTATGACCACCGTGTTTACCACCCTGAAGCCGTACATCAAAGCTGCGGTTGCGCAGAACGCGAAAAGTGGCCTGCCGGTGATGCGCCCGTTGTTCCTGCATTATGAAGACGACGCGCGCGCCTACACGCTGAAATACCAGTACCTGTTTGGCCGCGATCTGCTGGTGGCACCGGTTCATGAAGAGGGCCGCCACGACTGGACACTCTATCTGCCGCAGGACAACTGGGTGAATGTGTGGACGGGTGAAACCTGCCAGGGCGGTGAGGTGACCGTTGCTGCCCCGCTTGGCAAACCGCCGGTCTTCTATCGCCAGCAAAGCGAATGGGCAGATCTGTTTAATACCTTACGTCATATCTGATAAGGCTCGCCCGCGGGGAAACCTGCGGGCAGACGGAGAACAATAATGAGTCAACATACTTCTGATCCGGCAACCCTACGCCTGCCGTTTAAAGAAAAACTCGCCTACGGGATGGGCGATCTCGGCTCTAACATCCTGCTGGATATCGGCACGCTGTATCTGCTGAAGTTTTATACCGACGTGCTGGGCCTGCCGGGTACCTACGGCGGGATCATCTTCCTGATTGCCAAATTCTTTACCGCTTTCACCGATATGGGCACCGGGATCATGCTCGACTCCCGGCGCAACATCGGCCCGAAAGGGAAATTCCGCCCGTTCGTGCTGTATGCCGCCTTCCCGGTGACCTTGCTGGCGATTGCCAACTTCGTCGGCACGCCGTTTGAAATCACCGGTAAAACGGTGATGGCAACGGTGCTGTTCATGCTGTACGGCCTGTTCTTCAGCATGATGAACTGCTCTTACGGCGCGATGGTACCCGCCATTACCAAAAACCCGGACGAGCGCGCCTCGCTGGCCGCCTGGCGTCAGGGCGGCGCCACGCTTGGTCTGCTGCTCTGTACCGTCGGTTTTGTCCCGGTAATGAACCTGATTGAGGGCAACGATCAGCTTGGCTATATCTTTGCCGCCACGCTTTTCTCGCTGTTCGGGCTGTTCTTTATGTGGTGGTGCTACAAGGGCGTGACCGAGCGTTACGTCGAGACGCAGCCTGCTCATCCGGCGCAAAAACCGGGGCTGTTGCAGTCGTTTCGCGCCATTGCCGGAAACCGTCCGCTGTTTATCCTGTGCATCGCCAACCTCTGCACGCTGGGTGCCTTTAACGTCAAACTCGCCATCCAGGTTTACTACACGCAGTACGTGCTGAACGACCCGATCCTGCTGTCTTACATGGGTTTCTTCAGCATGGGCTGTATTTTTATCGGCGTCTTTATGATGCCCGGCGCGGTGCGGCGCTTCGGCAAGAAAAAAGTCTATATCGGCGGGCTGATGGTTTGGGTGGCGGGCGATCTGCTCAACTACTTCTTCGGCGGCGGCTCGGTGAGCTTTGTGGCGTTCTCCTGCCTGGCCTTCTTCGGCTCCGCGTTCGTGAACAGCCTGAACTGGGCGTTGGTATCCGATACCGTGGAATACGGCGAGTGGCGCACCGGCGTGCGATCTGAAGGAACGGTTTACACCGGCTTTACCTTCTTCAGGAAGGTATCCCAGGCACTGGCGGGCTTCTTCCCGGGGATCATGCTCACGCAAATTGGCTATGTGCCCAACGTGGTGCAATCCGCCGGAACGGTTGAAGGACTGCGGCAGCTGATTTTTATCTATCCGAGCCTGCTGGCGGTCATCACCATTGTGGCGATGGGCTGTTTCTACAATCTCAACGAGAAGATGTATGTGCGCATCGTGGAAGAGATCGAACTGCGTAAACGTACGGCATAAATGACGAGATAGAGCGCCCTGCGGGCGCTCTGAGGATCGACCATGACACATAACACTGATCCGTTAACCCTGAAATTGAGCCTGCGAGAGAAGTGCGCCTACGGGATGGGCGATTTTGGCTCGAATCTGATGCTGTGTATTGGCACGCTGTATCTGCTGAAGTTTTACACCGACGAACTGGGCATGCCCGCCTTCTATGGCGGCATTATTTTCCTGGTAGCGAAGTTTTTTACCGCGTTCACCGACATGCTGACCGGCGTGCTGCTGGACTCCCGGCGTAACATCGGCGCGAAGGGAAAATTCCGGCCATTCATTCTTTATGCCTCCGTCCCGGTGGCGCTGGTCGCGACGGCGCAGTTTATGGCCAACGACTTTAGCCTGACGGTGAAAACGGCGCTCGCCACCGTGCTCTTCATGATGTTTGGCCTCTGTTATAGCCTGATGAACTGCGCCTACGGTGCGATGGTCCCGGCCATCACCAAAAACCCGAACGAGCGCGCACAGCTTGCGGCGTGGCGTCAGGGCGGCGCAACCGTGGGGCTGTTGCTCTGCACCGTCGGCTTTATGCCCATTCAGGCGCTGTTCGTCAGCCAGCCCTCCCTCGGCTATCTGGTGGCGGCGCTGGTGTTCGTCACCGGTGGCCTGTTCTGCATGTGGTGGTGCTACAGCGGCGTGAAAGAGCGCTACGTGGAGCTTACGCCCGATCACCATAAGCCCGGCATTCTGAAATCATTCTGCGCGATTTTCCGCAATCCGCCGCTGCTGGTGCTGTGTATCGCCAACCTGTGTACCCTTGCCGCGTTTAACATCAAGCTGGCGATTCAGGTCTATTACACACAGTACGTGCTAAACGATCTGCATTTGCTGTCGTGGATGGGCTTTTTCAGCATGGGATGCATTCTGATTGGCGTGTTTCTGGTGCCCGGCGCGGTGAAGCGCTTTGGCAAAAAACCGGTCTATCTGGGCGGGCTGGCGCTGTGGGCGGTGGGCGACGTGCTGAACTTCTTCTGGGGGACCAGTTCCCTGCTGTTCGTGCTGTTTTCCTGCATGGCGTTTTTCGGCACGGCGTTTGTGAACAGCCTGAACTGGGCACTGGTACCGGATACCGTTGATTACGGCGAGTGGAAAACGGGCATTCGTGCTGAAGGGTCGGTTTATACCGGCTATACCTTCTCGCGCAAAATCTCTGCCGCCCTCGCCGGTTTTCTGCCTGGCATCATGCTGACCCAGATTGGCTACGTTCCCCATGCGGTGCAGAGCGCTGGCACGCTACTTGGTCTGCGTCAGCTTATTTTCCTCTGGCCGTGCGGCCTGGCCGTCGTGGCCGCCGTGACCATGGGGCTGTTTTATAAACTCAACGAAGCGCGCTTCGCCTTTATTATCGAGGAGATTGGAAAACGGAAAAAACAAACCGCGAATACCCCTGAGATAACCACCAACAATAAAGCGTCAGCAGTCACTTTATAACAATAAAACCGGCCACTATGTCCTTCCTGTTCATCAGGAGGGAGGCCTTTCTGTACCTGATACATGGACAAATTATGAAAAGAATCATTACTGTACTGATCGTGTCGTCTGTGTCCTGCCCGGTATTTGCCGGGGCTTATGTCGAAACCCGCGAAGCATACAATACGGCCTCTGAGCTGCACGAGGTGATCCTGCGTGCAGGCTATAACTTCGATATGGGCGCGGGGCTGATGTTCACCAATGCCTATAACGTGGGGAAATGGGATGAGCTTAAGCACAGCTATAACGAAATAGAGGGGTGGTATCCGCTCTTTAAACCCACCGATAAGCTCACCTTCCAGCCCGGCGGATTGATTAACGACAGCAGCGCAGGATCAGGTGGTGCGGTCTATTTAGATACCAATTATAAATTTACGGACGGGTTCAACCTGACGTTCCGCTATCGCTATAACCATAACAATTACGATACGCCGGACTATAACGGGCAGATGGATAAGAACGATACGCACGAGTTTGCTAACTACTGGAATTTCAAAGTGACGGATGCGTTTTTTTATACCTTTGAACCGCACTTTTTCCAGCGGGTGAATGATTACCACAGCAAAAATGGCAAAGATCATCACTGGGAAATTACCAATAAATTCAGCTACAAGATCGACAAAAACTGGCTGCCATATCTTGAACTGCAGTGGCTGGACAGATGGAATGATTACAACCGGGAGCAGTACCGGATTCGCCTGGGATTGCGGTATTCGTTCTAATAAAAAAAGCCGCTGAGCAATCAGCGGCTTTTTACTGCCGGGCGGCGCATGCGCTTACCCGGCTAACGGATTGACCGTATTACTCTTCTTTCGCACCGCGCATTGCACGTTTACGATCGTTCTCGGTCAGGTGACGTTTACGGATACGGATAGACAGTGGAGTCACTTCTACCAGTTCGTCGTCATCGATGAATTCCAGAGCCTGCTCCAGCGTCATCTTGATCGGTGGAACCAGAACCGTTGCTTCGTCAGTACCGGACGCACGCATGTTGGTCAGTTTCTTACCGGTCAGGCAGTTTACCGTCAGGTCGTTAGAACGACTGTGAATACCGATGATCTGGCCTTCATACACTTCAGCACCGTGACCCAGGAACAGCTTACCGCGATCCTGCAGACCGAACAGCGCAAACGCAACCGCTTTACCCTGACCGTTAGAGATCAGCACGCCGTTGTTACGCTGGCCCACTTCACCCGGACGTACGTCGTCGTAGTGGCTGAAGGTGGAGTACAGCAGACCGGTACCGGAAGTCATGGTCATGAACTCAGAACGGAAGCCGATCAGGCCACGGCTTGGGATCACGTAGTCGAGACGTACGCGGCCTTTGCCATCTGGATTCATGTTTTTCAGGTCGCCTTTACGCTCACCCAGAGCCTGCATCACAGAACCCTGGTGCTGCTCTTCAACGTCCAGCGTTACGTTTTCGAACGGCTCTTGTTTACGGCCGTCGATTTCGCGGAAGATTACTTTCGGACGGGAAACCGCCATCTCGAAACCTTCACGACGCATGTTTTCGATCAGAACAGACAGGTGCAGTTCACCACGACCGGATACGCGGAAGGCATCAGCGTCTTCCGTTTCTTCAACGCGCAGCGCAACGTTGTGCACCAGCTCTTTGTTCAGGCGGTCAAGGATCTGACGAGAGGTAACGAATTTACCTTCTTTACCACAGAACGGAGAGGTGTTGACGTTGAAGAACATGGTTACCGTTGGTTCATCAACAGACAGGGCTGGCAGCGCTTCCACGTTCTGCGGGTCGCAGATGGTGTCAGAGATGTTCAGCTCGCCCAGACCGGTGATCGCGATGATATCGCCCGCTTCAGCCAGATCGCTGTCGATACGCTCCAGACCCAGGTGAGTCAGCACTTTGCCCACTTTACCGTTACGGGTTTTGCCTTCGCTATCGATGATAGTAACCTGCTGGTTCGGCTTCACTTTACCGCGTTTGATGCGGCCGATACCGATAACGCCAACGTAGTTGTTGTAGTCCAGCTGGGAGATCTGCATCTGCAGAGGACCATCAAGATCAACATCCGGAGCCGGTACGTGATCGACAATCGCCTGATACAGCGGGGTCATGTCTTCCGCCATATCTTCGTGATCCAGACCCGCAATACCATTCAACGCCGAAGCGTAGATGATAGGGAAGTCCAGCTGCTCGTCGGTCGCGTCAAGGTTAACGAACAGGTCGAACACCTGATCAACAACCCAGTCAGGACGTGCGCCAGGACGGTCAACCTTGTTGATAACAACAATAGGCTTCAGGCCATGGGCAAATGCTTTTTTGGTCACGAAACGCGTTTGCGGCATTGGGCCGTCAAAGGCGTCAACCACCAGCAGCACGGAATCCACCATGGACATCACGCGCTCAACTTCACCACCGAAGTCGGCGTGCCCTGGGGTATCAACGATGTTGATACGGTAGTCATTCCATTTGATAGCGGTGTTTTTCGCGAGGATGGTAATCCCACGCTCTTTCTCCAAATCGTTGGAGTCCATCACACGCTCTTGAGTTTCGGCACGTGCATCAAACGTACCGGATTGCTGCAGCAGCTTATCAACCAGGGTAGTTTTACCATGGTCAACGTGCGCGATGATGGCGATGTTACGCAAATTTTCGATCACAACTTTGCCTCAGGCATTAGAAATAGCGCGTTATTGTACACGGATTAATCGCACTACAAAACAGGATCACAAACATCCCCCGCAAACAAGTATTGCAGAGATGCTTTGTGATCGCTTTCACGGAGCGTAAAAAGGGCACTTTAACGAAAATTGCACCAATATGGTGCTCAGTGTTCACACTGAAGCACTATACTGGTGCAACATAACCATTGTGGTGCAGCACTTTTGCACTATGGTGCGCATGATAACGCCTTTTTGGGGTGTTTTAAAAGTTGGCACAGATTTCGCTTTATAAAAATACGGCAAAAAGATGGCCTCATAGCCACCTTGATAGAAGTTGAAGACCTCGTTACCACGACGACAATGACCAATCTGGAGAGTTAAGTATGTCCGCTGAACACGTTTTGACGATGCTGAACGAACATGAAGTGAAGTTTGTTGATCTGCGCTTCACCGATACTAAAGGTAAAGAACAGCACGTCACTATTCCTGCTCATCAGGTAAACGCCGAATTCTTTGAAGAAGGCAAAATGTTTGACGGCTCCTCCATTGGTGGCTGGAAAGGCATTAACGAATCTGACATGGTTCTGATGCCAGACGCGACCACGGCGGTCATTGATCCGTTCTTCGAAGAGCCAACCCTGATCATTCGTTGCGATATCCTCGAGCCAGGCACGCTGCAGGGCTACGACCGTGACCCACGCTCCATCGCTAAACGCGCTGAAGAGTACCTGCGTTCTACCGGCATCGCAGACACCGTTCTGTTCGGGCCAGAGCCAGAATTCTTCCTGTTCGATGACATTCGTTTCGGTGCCTCTATCTCTGGCTCCCATGTGGCTATCGACGACATCGAAGGTGCATGGAACTCCTCCACCAAATACGAAGGTGGTAACAAAGGTCACCGTCCTGGCGTGAAAGGCGGTTACTTCCCGGTTCCTCCGGTCGATTCTTCACAGGACATCCGTTCCACCATGTGTCTGGTGATGGAAGAGATGGGCCTGGTAGTTGAAGCTCACCACCACGAAGTGGCGACTGCTGGTCAGAACGAAGTGGCAACCCGCTTCAACACCATGACCAAAAAAGCGGACGAAATTCAGATCTACAAATACGTTGTGCACAACGTTGCACACCGTTTCGGTAAAACCGCGACCTTCATGCCAAAACCAATGTTTGGCGACAACGGTTCCGGTATGCACTGCCACATGTCCCTGTCCAAGAACGGTACCAACCTGTTCTCTGGTGACAAATATGCAGGTCTGTCTGAGCAGGCGCTGTACTACATTGGCGGCGTAATCAAACACGCTAAAGCGATCAACGCCCTGGCGAACCCAACCACCAACTCTTACAAGCGTCTGGTCCCAGGCTACGAAGCACCTGTTATGCTGGCTTACTCAGCGCGTAACCGTTCTGCTTCTATCCGTATCCCGGTGGTGGCTTCTCCTAAAGCGCGTCGTATCGAAGTGCGCTTCCCGGATCCAGCAGCTAACCCATACCTGTGCTTCGCAGCACTGCTGATGGCCGGTCTGGACGGTATCAAGAACAAGATCCACCCAGGCGAAGCGATGGACAAAAACCTGTATGACCTGCCGCCAGAAGAAGCGAAAGAGATCCCACAGGTTGCAGGCTCTCTGGAAGAAGCCCTGCAGGCACTGGACGCTGACCGCGAGTTCCTGACTGCGGGTGGCGTGTTCACTGACGACGCTATCGATGCCTACATCGCCCTGCGTACTGAAGAGAACGACCGCGTGCGCATGACTCCGCATCCGGTTGAATTCGAACTGTACTACAGCGTTTAAGTTACAACGGGTTTCGCGCCACCCTTCAGGCGCGGCCCCGAAAGCTTTTTTTTTGTTGCCGTGGAAACTTTCAGCCCATCTCCGGATGGGCTTTTTTCTCCACCAACAACCTGATCTCACGCGCTTTTTACGACGAAAAAGCTATACTGCACTAAATTAGTGCAACCAACTCCAGGAGACTGCTGAATGGCAACTGGCACGCTGCCCGATGCTGGGCAGATCCTCAATTCGTTAATTAACAGCATTTTGCTGGTCGACGACGAGCTGGCTGTTCATTACGCCAACCCGGCGGCGCAGCAACTGCTCGCCCAAAGCGCACGCAAACTGTTTGGCACTCCGCTGCCAGAATTATTGAGCTATTTTTCGCTGAACATTGGCCTGATGCAGGAAAGTCTGCAGGCCGGTCAGGGGTTCACCGATAACGAAGTGACGCTGGTGATCGACGGGCGCTCGCATATTTTGTCGCTTACCGCGCAACGTCTTCCTGAAGGGCTGATCCTGCTCGAAATGGCGCCGATGGACAATCAGCGCCGACTGAGCCAGGAGCAACTTCAGCATGCGCAGCAAATTGCTGCCCGCGATCTGGTGCGGGGCCTGGCGCATGAAATCAAAAACCCATTGGGCGGATTACGCGGGGCGGCGCAGCTGTTAACCAAAGCGCTGCCGGACCCTGCGCTGGCGGAGTATACCAACGTCATCATTGAGCAGGCCGACCGTCTGCGTAACCTGGTTGACCGCCTGCTCGGGCCGCAACAGCCGGGTATGCACGTCACCGAAAGCATTCATAAAGTGGCTGAACGGGTGGTGAAGCTCGTCTCAATGGAGCTGCCGGAGAACGTTACGCTGGTGCGTGATTATGACCCCAGCCTGCCGGAACTGGCGCACGATCCGGACCAGATTGAGCAGGTCCTGCTGAATATTGTGCGTAATGCGCTGCAGGCTCTGGGACCGGAAGGCGGCGAAATCATTTTGCGTACCCGTACCGCATTCCAGCTCACCTTGCATGGCGTGCGCTATCGGCTGGCGGCACGCATCGACGTTGAGGATAACGGGCCGGGGATCCCATCTCATCTGCAGGACACCCTGTTCTACCCGATGGTCAGCGGTCGCGAAGGCGGTACCGGGCTGGGATTATCCATTGCCCGCAGTTTGATCGATCAACACTCTGGAAAAATTGAATTTACCAGTTGGCCGGGACATACCGAGTTTTCGGTTTTCCTGCCGATTAAAAAATAAAGGTGACGTTTATGCAACGAGGGATAGTCTGGGTAGTCGATGACGATAGCTCCATCCGTTGGGTGCTTGAACGCGCGCTCACAGGGGCGGGATTAAGCTGCACGACGTTTGAGAGCGGCAGCGAAGTGCTCGACGCACTCACCACCAAAACGCCGGATGTTCTGCTGTCGGATATTCGTATGCCGGGTATGGACGGGCTGGCGCTTTTAAAGCAGATCAAACAACGCCACCCTATGCTTCCGGTCATCATAATGACGGCACACTCCGATCTGGATGCCGCCGTTAGCGCCTATCAGCAAGGGGCATTCGACTACCTGCCCAAGCCATTTGATATCGACGAAGCGGTCGCGCTGGTTGAGCGCGCCATTAGCCATTACCAGGAGCAGCAACAGCCCCGTAATGAGCCCGATTTCGGCCCTACCACGGACATTATTGGCGAAGCACCGGCGATGCAGGATGTGTTTCGCATTATTGGCCGTCTGTCGCGTTCGTCCATCAGCGTATTGATTAATGGCGAATCGGGCACCGGTAAAGAGCTGGTCGCGCACGCCTTACATCGCCATAGCCCGCGGGCAAAAGCGCCGTTTATCGCCCTGAATATGGCGGCTATCCCGAAAGATTTGATTGAATCCGAACTGTTCGGCCATGAAAAAGGCGCCTTTACCGGAGCGAATACCATTCGTCAGGGCCGCTTCGAACAGGCTGACGGGGGGACATTATTCCTGGATGAAATTGGCGATATGCCGCTGGATGTTCAGACCCGTCTTCTGCGCGTGCTGGCCGACGGACAGTTTTATCGCGTGGGCGGGTATGCGCCGGTGAAAGTGGATGTACGCATTATTGCCGCGACACACCAGAACCTGGAGCAACGCGTGCAGGAGGGAAAATTCCGTGAGGATTTATTCCATCGCCTGAACGTCATCCGCGTCCATCTACCGCCGCTACGTGAACGTCGCGAAGATATCCCTCGCCTGGCGCGTCACTTCCTGCAGGTCGCCGCGCGTGAACTGGGCGTAGAAGCCAAACAGCTTCACCCGGAAACCGATGCCGCCCTCACCCGCCTGGCCTGGCCGGGTAATGTGCGTCAGCTGGAAAATACCTGTCGCTGGCTCACCGTCATGGCCGCCGGACAGGAGGTCTTGATTCAGGATCTGCCGGCTGAGCTGTTTGAAGCGACCGCCCCTGAAAGCAGTACGGGCCATGCGCTGCCGGACAGCTGGGCGACGCTGCTGGCGCAGTGGGCCGATCGCGCGCTGCGTTCCGGTCATCAAAATTTGCTCTCTGAGGCGCAGCCGGAGATGGAACGCACGCTATTAACCACCGCGCTTCGTCATACGCAGGGCCATAAACAGGAAGCAGCCCGCCTGCTGGGATGGGGACGTAATACCCTGACGCGTAAGCTTAAAGAGCTGGGAATGGAGTAATCTTCACCGCTGTGTAAAGATTACTAATTGAGCGCAAATTGCCGTTATTTTGCGCTTTACTGTGTCGATGAGTTTTGTATGATCGTGCCCGGAAATTGGGGGTGAACATCATGCTGGAAACATTAGTACATATGCTCTCTAGCGGAGCCGCAGAAAGCCACACGCCGCAAACCGCAGTTGCTGCAGTGTTGTGTGCGGCGCTGGTTGGTCTGTTTAGCTAGCGGGTAAAAATGTAAAAGCCGGGTGGCGGCTTCGCCTTACCCGGCCTACGTTTCATGCTTTTGCGGCTTAAATCACCCGCGAGAACTGCTGCATACGCGCTTTCTGCCGAAGGTAAGCGTCAAAGCACATGCAGATATTACGAATCAATAAACGTCCTTTCGGCGTGACCTCAATCGCATTCTCCGACACATCCACCAGCCCGTCCTTCGCAAGCGGTGCCAGCAGCTTCAGGTCTTCTGCAAAATAATCGCTAAAGTGCAGATCCCACTGCGACTCAACGTCGCTGAAATCGAGACGGAAGTTGCAGATAAGCGCCTTAATCACATCACGACGAATGCAGTCGTCACGTGTTAACGCGATGCCGCGCCACAGCGCGTTGCCCTTTTCATCCACCTGCTGATAGTAGAGCTTCAACTCTTTCTGGTTTTGCCCGTAGCAATCGCCAATCATGCTGATGGCTGAAACGCCCATCCCCAGTAAATCGGTATCGCCCTGGGTGGTATAGCCCTGGAAATTACGGTGCAGTACCCCTTCGCGCTGAGCAACAGCCAGCTCGTCATCCGGACGGGCAAAGTGATCCATACCGATAAACTGATAGCCGGTCTCGGTCAGCGAGGTAATGGTTTCCTGGAGAATATCCAGTTTCTGTTGAGCAGAAGGCAGATCGGCATCTTTGATTTTGCGCTGCGCGGCAAAGAGCGTCGGCAGATGCGCATAGTTAAACACGCTCAGGCGGTCCGGGTTGAGTTCAGCTACACGTTTCAGCGTAAAGGCAAAGCTCTCCGGCGTCTGCTTTGGCAGGCCGTAAATCAGATCGATATTGGTTGAGGTGAAACCAATTTCACGCGCATGGTTGAGTAAGGCAAAGATAAATTCTTCGTCCTGCTCGCGGTTCACCAGACGCTGAACCTCTTTATTGAAGTCCTGAACGCCCATACTCAGGCGATTGAAGCCTTCGGCACGTAAATGATCCAGCACATCCAGCTCAATTTCACGCGGATCGACCTCGATCGAGATTTCGGCGTCGTCATTAAAATGGAAATTGCCGCGAAGAAGCGCCATCAAACGGCTGATCTGCGCTTTATTCAGATAGGTTGGCGTACCGCCGCCCCAGTGAAGTTGGCTGACATGACGGCCAGTAAACAACGGCGCGCGATGCAAAATTTCCTGCTCCAGCGCATCCAGATACTGATCGGCTTTATGCTGCTGACGGGTGACAATTTTATTGCAGCCGCAGAAGTAGCAGAGCTTATGGCAGAACGGAATATGGACGTAGAGCGACAGCGGGCGCTCTGGATAGCGCGCGACGGCCTGCTGAAAATCACCCTCGCCGAAGGCATCGGAGAACTCCAGCGCGGTGGGGTATGAGGTATAACGCGGCCCGGAATAGTTATATTTCTGGATCAGGGCCAAATCCCAGTCGATAGATGGTACAGACATGCTCACTCCTTCCGTTGGTGTCGCGTTCGTATACGGCGGCCCGTTCTGGCCCCGTTGCGGACCATCATTCGGGTGCGCAGCCACTTCTGTCGCCGCGACAACCGCCGTAGTTTAACGAATAACCACACCAGATAACATATAACCGGAAGGGTTATAAGCAGGACTATCGTTCCTGCCGGGTGCAAATGTTAGTTTCCACCCTTCAGAAGACGCAGCATATCTTCCTGCTTTTCGTCTTCTTCTTCATCTTCGTCATCGTCGTATGACAGGCCCAGCTTCTGCATCAGTTCGTCGATGCGATCCAGTTTGGCATCCACCCAGGACTGCTCTTCAGCGGTCAGGGTTTCACCCTCTTCAAGACGTTCCAGCAGCGCGTCCAGGCGCTCATCGTTCTCCAGCAAATCCAGCTCAGCCTGCGGTGAAAGCATAGGTTTCTCGCTCTTTGGTTTGTGCTGCTTAGTGACCGGGGTGTCTGTCACGCCCAGTGGAATGGGAGTTTTACTGCCGATACGTGGATCTTTCTGCGGCTTATTTTTAGCAGAAGCACCAGATGCACCGCCACCGTTTGCACGGCTACCCGCAGCATGACCGCGATGTTTTTTTTCGCGTTTGCGATCGCGCGCTTCCTGGTTCAGTTCTTCGCGCGTTTTGCGGCGTGCTTTGGCAGGGCGTTTCGCGCCCGCTGCGGAGGTCGGTTTTTTCATGATGTTTTATCTTTAAGTCGTTTTCTTCAGTATAGAATTGCGGCGAAATCTAGCAGAAAGCAAGCAAAGAAAAAAGGCGACAGAGCAATCTGTCGCCTTTTTTCCTGACTCATAACCCTTAACGGGTCAGACATTCCGTGTTTGCCTACAACAAACCCTGTTTATCCGTTGGCTGATACCGTCCGTGATACGGTTCCTTTTCCTGTTAAAACGCCTCCAGGCGCTGGTCATCCTGACAATCCTGCGTCTTCGCCTCCTGGCGCTCCTGACCCTTATCCCTAAGTCATTATCCTGTTGGCATCCCCGCCTTGACGCACACTTTACCTTGTTCATTTAAACTAACAAGCAACGAAAGGGTACAAAAACGGATTTTCAGATAATCACTCAATATTAATCTTATGATTTAAAACAGTTTGTATTTTTTTACACCTGCGATTTCTCTGAAATTTCTCATAACATCTATAGCCGATGTCTCACATCGGCCAGGGCTTAAGCCTACAGACCAGGCGCAATCAAAAAAGCCTTTTGCCTGCATTCAGGTATAATCCCCCGCAGATTACGATTTTTGGAGACGACCACGTGACTACCTGGAACTACCAACAGACGCATTTTGTCACCAGTGCGCCCGATATTCGCCACCTGCCCTCTGATACCGGCATCGAAGTGGCCTTTGCTGGCCGCTCGAATGCGGGGAAATCCAGCGCACTGAATACGCTGACCAATCAGAAGAACCTGGCGCGTACCTCAAAAACACCTGGCCGTACCCAGCTGATTAACCTGTTTGAAGTGGCCGAAGGAAAACGCCTGGTCGATTTACCGGGGTACGGTTACGCGCAGGTACCAGAAGAGATGAAGATCAAGTGGCAGCGCGCGCTGGGTGAATACCTGGAAAAGCGCATGTGCCTGAAAGGCCTGGTGGTGCTGATGGATATTCGCCACCCGCTGAAAGACCTTGATCAGCAGATGATCGACTGGGCTGTGGCAAGCGATATTGCCGTTCTGGTGCTGCTGACAAAAGCAGATAAACTGGCGAGCGGCGCGCGTAAAGCGCAGGTGAATATGGTTCGTGAAGCGGTACTGGCATTCAACGGTGATGTGCAGGTTGAAGCGTTCTCCTCGCTGAAAAAGCAGGGTGTGGATAAGCTGCGTCAGAAGCTCGACAGCTGGTTCAGCGAGCTGGAGCCCGCAACAGAAGCGGAAGAAGAGTAATACCGGGCGCGGCCATGGCCGCGCTTTTTTTTGTCCGAAATTTTCTTTGCCGCAATAAAAAACGCCCCAGTCATTACTGACTGGGGCGGCTAAAATATTCAGCCAAATCCGATTACGTGAAGTAAAAGGTCTGAAAGATAGAACATCTTACCTCTGTACCCTACGCCGCTAACTCTACCCCTTTTTTTGCTGCAGAAAAAGCACTTTTTGTAGTTTTTTTTCATTCTTTACATAGGGAATTCTAATGATCGTCACAAAACGCACGTCGTTATGTTGCTAACTTACATAAAAAGCGCGTTATTCGCCGAACCATTAGTGAGCCTGATCCCAGTTTTCACCACTTCCCACTTCCACCAGCAACGGCACATCGAGTTTCATGCTGTTTTCCATCAGTTCGTGGATTGTCTTCGACACGCTATCGAGATCGTCTTTGTGAACTTCGAACACCAGTTCATCGTGTACCTGCATGATCATTTTCACGCGCGGTTTCTCTTTTTCCAGCCAGGCATCCACGGCGATCATCGCGCGCTTGATGATGTCAGCTGCGGTTCCCTGCATCGGGGCGTTGATTGCAGCACGTTCTGCCCCGGCGCGCCGCGCCGCGTTGCTGGATTTAATGTCGGGTAAGTAGAGACGACGACCGTCCAGGGTTTCAACGTAGCCTTTTTCCTTCGCCTGCGCGCGGGTGCGTTCCATATATTCCAGTACGCCCGGATATCGCTCGAAGTAGAGATCCATATACTTCTGCGACTCTTTACGCGGAATATTGAGCTGGCGTGAAAGGCCGAAGGCGCTCATGCCGTAAATCAGGCCGAAGTTGATTGCTTTCGCGCTGCGGCGTTGCTCGTTTGTCACGCTGTCCAGCGGCAGACCAAAGACTTCCGCAGCGGTTGCCCGATGGATGTCCTTCCCTTCGGCAAAGGCCGTCAACAGGCCCTTATCACGCGAGAGGTGCGCCATAATGCGCAGCTCGATTTGCGAGTAGTCAGCAGAAACAATCAGATAGTCATCAGGTGCAATAAACGCCTGACGAATGCGACGCCCTTCTTCATTTCGAACCGGAATGTTCTGCAGGTTTGGATCGGTCGAGGAGAGACGTCCGGTGGCCGCCACAGCCTGATGGTATGAAGTATGTACACGACCCGTTTTCGGGTTGATCATCAGCGGCAGCTTATCGGTGTAAGTCGATTTCAGCTTTGCCAGACCACGGTACTCCAGAATGACTTTAGGCAGCGGATAATCCAGCGCCAGCTCCTCCAGCACCTCTTCAGAGGTGGACGGTGCGCCGCCAGGGGTTTTCTTCAGCGGTTTGATCCCCTGCTTTTCAAACAGGATGGTTTGCAGCTGTTTTGGCGATGAGAGGTTAAACGGCTCACCGGCAAGCTCATGCGCCTTTTGCTCCAGTTCGGTCAGACGCTGGGCGAGTTCGCCCGAGTGGTTATGCAGTACCGTCGGATCGATTTTTACGCCGTTGCGCTCGATGCGTGAAAGGACAGGCACCAGCGGCATTTCAATGTTCTGAAACACATTCAGCGGCCCTTCGTGCTTCTGCAGTTTTGGCCACATCTTCAGGTGCAGCTGCAACGTGACGTCGGCATCTTCTGCCGCATAGCGTCCCGCCTCTTCCAGCGCAATCTGGTTAAAGGTGAGCTGATTTTTGCCCTTACCGGCAATCTCTTCAAACGTGATGGTTTTGTGCTTCAACCAGCGGTCGGACAGGGAGTCCATATCATGTCGACCTGCTACGCTGTCCAGAATGTAGGATTCCAGCATGGTATCAAACGCGATACCGCGCAGCTCAATACCGTAGTTTTGCAGAATACCGCGGTCGTATTTGAGGTTTTGCCCCACCTTCAACGCGTTGTCGTCTTCCAGAATCGGCTTCAGCAGTTCCAGCACGCGTTCGCGAGAGAGTTGCTCCGGTGCGTCCAGGTAATCGTGCGCGACGGGAACATAGGCAGCGATACCCGGCTCTGTCGCAAAGGACAGGCCCACCATATTGGCGGTAATGTTATCCAGACTGTCGGTTTCCGTGTCGAAAGCAAACACCGGTGCTTTTTTCAGTTTCTCGATCCAGGCAACCAGCTGTGACTCTTCAAGAATGGTTTCGTAGTGCTCAAAAGAGAGCGCTGCGGCTTCTTCTTCAGCCTGATCGTCAGCATCAATGACAATCGTCTCTTTTGGCTTCGCAGCCGGTTTGGCGCCTTTTGCCTGCAGCCATTTACCGGCTTCCACGTCGGTGGTCCAGCGCTTAAATTCGTATTTCTTAAACAGGCTCAGCAGGTCATCCGCAGATGGTTGTTGTACCTCAAGCTGCTCACATCCCAGTTCCAGCTCAACATCGGTTTTAATCGTCGCCAGCTTATAGGAGAGATAAGCCACCTCTTTATTCTCTTCCAGCTTCCCGGCCATGGTTTTTGCGCCACGGAAGGAGAGGCCGGCGATTTTGTCAGACTCCGTATACAGCGTATCCAGCCCGCCCAGTCCCTGAAGGAGTGCCTGTGCCGTTTTTTCGCCAACGCCTGGCACGCCTGGGATGTTATCCGATGAGTCGCCCATCAACGCGAGGAAATCGATAATCAACTCTGGCGGCACGCCATATTTTGCGACCACCTCTTCAGGGCCGAGGATGGTATTGGTCATGGTATTAATCAGGGTGATCCCTGGCGTCACCAGCTGCGCCATATCTTTATCACCAGTACTGATGAGAACCGGACGGCCCATTTTTTCGGCTTCACGCGCCAGGGTGCCAATGACGTCATCCGCTTCCACACCAGAAACCGCCAGCAGTGGCAGCCCCATCGCTTTCACCATCGCGTGCAGCGGCTCAATCTGCGCACGCAGATCGTCAGGCATTGGCGGACGGTGAGATTTGTAATGCTCAAATAACTCGTCGCGGAAAGTTTTGCCTTTCGCATCAAAAACGACTGCCGCATGGGTTGGCTGATACTGAAGGATCAGGCTACGCAGCATGTTAAGTACACCGTACATCGCGCCGGTGGGTTCCCCTGCGCTATTGGTCAGAGGAGGAAACGCATGATACGCCCGATACAGGTAAGAAGAGCCGTCGACGAGAATAAGAGGGTTTTCTGGGATCTGAACCATAATGTCCGTGCCTTTAATCAATTTATGACTAAAGGATGCCACAGAAGGATGAAAACATCAGTTATTAGCTCCTGATACAGGAAAAGATTTTACGATCGTGAGGATCGCTCGCAAAATTTAAACTGTGGATAAGTTTGTGAATACTTTCACTTCATATGACTAACAAAGGCAAAAAAAGCGTAAAGACACTTAATTATAATCTATTTATCAATTAGTTATATACGGACAGTGATTTATATTGCTAGCTAATGAGAATATAGCATATGTGGATATATGCCCGGTTTGCTGCGTAATAGTAGTGAAATCTTCTGCAGCGAGATGCTGCCTGTCAACTCTCCGTATGAAAGCCCCATTATTTTGTCTGATTTCTGATAAAATCAGCGCCCTGCACCGGATAGTCGGTCGCTAACTTACAGCTAACCATTTGAAAAAGCTCATCATGTCGAGATTGCTCGCTGCAATAACATTACTGTTAAGCATCATTTTAACTATTCTGGTAACGATCGCCTGTTCTGTACCGATCATCATCGCCGGGATAATTAAACTGCTGTTACCTTTGCCTACGGTTTGGCGAGCCGTGTCGGCGTTTTGTAATTTCATGATGTACTGCTGGTGCGAAGGGTTGGCCATCCTGCTGCGCCTGAATCCTCACCTGAAGTGGGACGTTGAGGGTCTGGAAAGACTCAACAAAAAGAACTGGTATCTGCTGATCTGTAATCACCACAGCTGGGCCGACATCGTGGTGTTATGTGTGCTGTTCCGTAAGCATATCCCGATGAACAAATACTTCCTGAAGCAACAGCTGGCCTGGGTACCGTTTATCGGCCTGGCCTGCTGGGCGCTGGATATGCCGTTTATGAAACGCTATTCGCGCAGCTATTTGATTCGCCACCCGGAGCGGCGGGGTAAGGATGTGGAAACGACGCGTCGTTCCTGCGAGAAGTTTCGCGCACATCCGACAACGATTGTGAATTTTGTCGAAGGCTCGCGGTTTACAGAAGAGAAGCGTCTTCAGACTCGCTCCCCTTATCAGAACCTGCTGCCACCCAAGGCGGCGGGTATTGCCATGGCGCTTAACGTGCTGGGGGCGCAGTTCGATAAATTACTGAACGTGACGCTCTGCTATCCGGAAAACGACAAGACGCCTTTCTTCGATATGCTCAGCGGCAAGCTGACGCGTATCGTGGTTCGTGTCGATCTGGTGCCAATTGATACCGAACTGCATGGGGATTACGTTAACGATAAGAACTTCAAACGTCGTTTCCAGCTTTGGCTTAATACGCTCTGGAAAGAGAAAGATGAGCAGATAGAGAACATCAAAGCTTCAAACAAAAACGCCGGTCATTGACCGGCGTTTTTATATCATTGGGTTTACTTCTTCTCGACCAGGTATTTCACAGTGTCTGCGTACTGCTGTACGAAGATATCCATGCTGCTGGTGTCCATGCCCTGCATGTTCAGCTGATATTTGCCGTTAACATACATCGCCGGAACGCCCTGGAGCTGCAGATCGGCTGCGGCTTTTTCCTGTTGAGCAACCAGCGATTTCACGACAAAGCTGTTCCATGCGGCGTCGTAGTCTTCACCTTTCACGCCTGCGTCAACGAACACTTTACGAATATCTGCTGCGGTCTGGACGGTCTGGGTTTTCTGCACCGCTTCAAACATAGGGGAGGTGATCTTATCTTCCACACCCAGCGCAATCGCAACCGCCCACGCCTGAGTCAGGTCTTTACCCAATGGGCCCAGGAACTCAACGTGGTATTTAGTCATTTTGGTGCCTTCCGGCAGCTTTTTCTTCACGTTGTCAGCAACATGCAGCACCTGCTCAAACTCATAGCAGTGTGGGCAATAGAACGAGAAGAACTCGAGAACCTGTGGCTCGCCAGCGACGGGCTTGTCCAGCGTGATGTACTGTTTGCCGTCGGTAAACTGTGCAGCAGAAGCGCTAAATGCCAGAATCATACCTGCCAGCGCCAGCCAAATTTTTTTCATGATTAACTCTCTCCTGGGTGTGTCCAATTAATACATCGGCGTTAGTTGCAGTGGGGGTTCCTGAAGAACCTTAACCTGCTCAGTAAATGTGGATATCTGGTTGCGCCAGTAATCCTCTCCGGTAAGCCACGGGAAATTACGAGGAAATGCGGGATCATCCCAACGCCTGATTAACCATGCGAGATAATAAACAAAACGCATCGCACGTAAAGGTTCTATCAGGGCAATTTCGTCTGAATTAAAAGAGCTAAACTCTTCATAGGCTTCAATAATCGTTTCAAGCTGCATACGTTGCTCGGCTTTGTCGCCGTTGAGCAACATCCACAAATCCTGCACCGCTGGCCCCATCCGCGCATCATCGAGGTCAACAAACAGAGGGCCATCGCGCCAGAGAATATTCCCGGCATGACAATCACCATGCAAACGCAGGACAGAAATATCATCGCGCCAGCAGGCTTTTACCGCCCCAATAAGTTTATCCGTCGCGCTGAGAAACGCGTCCTTTAATGCAGAGGGAATAAGCGCTGAGGTTTCGAAGACCTGGCGGGGTTCAATAAGGTATTCCTGAATACCGATAGTCGGGCGGGCAATAAACGACGTTTTGCGTCCCGTCTGGTGGATGCGTCCCAGATAGCGGGCAACCCACTCCATTTGGTCGATATTATCCGCTTCAAACTGGCGGCCACCCAGACTGGGAAATACGGCGTAATAGAACCCTTCGTGCGTAAGCAGCGTTTGGTTATTGAATTTAATCGGTGCGGCAACAGGAACTTCATCATTCAGTAGATCGTGAGCAAACTGATGCTCTTCCTGAATTTGTTCAGCGGACCAGCGCTTGGGGCGATAGAACTTAACAACGAAGCGCTGACGATCCTCGTCCTGGAATTGATAGACGCGGTTTTCGTAGCTATTTAGCGGGGTTAGCCCGGAATCCACCCGAATACCCTGCTCAAACAGCGCATCCATAATGGTATCCGGGTGTAATGTCTGGAAAGTAAAAGCCTGGTCGTTCATCCGATCATCCGGAAATTATACGAATGATTCAGGATATCATCTTGTGGCGATTTCGGTGCCGCCGCTTACAAGCTTTTACTCTTTAATTACGCCTCGGGCGCGCAGCAATGCGGTTTTAAAATCTTCCTCATAATCTTTCTGAATACCAGGAATAACAGCATCTTTGGCAGTGTCACGCATTTTGAGGTGATAGATCAGGATGTCGTCAGAAAGGTCTGTCAGTTCACCTTCAAAACCTGACTCTTTCGCCAGTTTCTGTAAAAATTGCATCAGATTCAGCTCTGGCTCTTTTTGCCAGGCTGGCTGGAGGAGTTCAATGACTTCATTCAGACGTTTACATTTCATGGTGGTGCTCCTTTCATTTAGAGTGACACGTTAGCAGGGTCAATCCCACAATAAAAGAGGCGATATTCGTGAATCCGGGTCAGGAAATCATCGGGGTAGTTCTGGCGGGTGGCAAGGCAACGCGCATGGCGGGAAAAGATAAGGGGCTTCAGCATCTTAACGGTAAGCCACTTTGGCAGCATGTTGCTGACACGCTTGCAGATCAGGTTGCGGCAATGGCCATCAGTGCCAATCGCCATATCGATATTTATCAGCGCAGCGGATACCCCGTTTATCAGGATACTCTCGGGGATTACCCAGGACCGTTGGCCGGCATGCTCTCGGTCATGCAGCAGTCTGAGGCAGAGTGGTTTGTTTTCTGCCCGTGTGATACGCCGTTTATTCCCTCCTGCCTTGTCGAGCGTCTCGTGCAATTTCGTGATGGTGCACCGGTTGTCTGGGTGCATGACGGTGAGCGCGACCATCCTGCTATTACGCTGATTCATAGATCATTAGTTCCAGCGCTGCAGGATTACCTGACGGCGGGAGAGCGAAGAGTCATGGTGTTTATGCGTCAGTCAGGCGGCCATTCCGTTGATTTTAGCGACTGGAAGTCTGCATTTGTGAACGTGAATACGACGGAAGATTTACAGACCATGCAGGAGAAAAAATGACGCCTGTTTTAGCTATCGCCGCCTGGAGTGGTACCGGGAAAACGACGCTGCTTAAAAAGCTGATACCCGCACTTTGTGCCAGAGGCATCCGCCCAGGGCTGATTAAGCATACCCACCACAATATGGACGTCGATAAACCGGGTAAAGACAGCTATGAACTGCGTAAGGCAGGTGCCGCGCAAACCATGGTGGCAAGTCGTGAGCGGTGGGCATTGATGACGGAAACGCCCGATGAAGCACCACTGGATCTCGCGTATCTGGTCAGTCGGATGGATCACTCTACGCTTGATCTGGTGCTGGTTGAGGGGTTTAAGCATGAGGCCGTTGCAAAGATCCTGCTGTTCAGAAGCGATGCCGGGCATGATGTTAGCGAGTTAACGCTGGATGAGTATGTCATTGCGGTGGCCAGCGATGTCGCTCTCGATGTTGAGGTTCCGGTGCTGGATTTAAATGATGAGGATGGGGTTGCTGAGTTTATTGTGGGGTGGTGTGCGGTCTGATGCTCTCTCCCGCAGGGTGAGGGAGAAAAACAAAAGCAAAAAACCCCGCACCTTACGGTACGGGGTTCTTCTTATTTGATGCCTGGCAGTTCCCTACTCTCACATGGGGAGACCCCACACTACCATCGG